>JAIOZV010000113.1 GCA_021740425.1 Bacteroidales bacterium
TCCTTCCATGCGGATTCGACTGATGTGATTGTTCAATTGACCGGCAGGTATGATCAGCGAAAACCCAACGCCTAAAATTCCCGGCAAATTCTTATCAATTTTTGTGCGGTCGATAAAAATCTTCCACTCATTACGGGATACCGTATCGGAAACAGAAAAATAGGCGGCTCCGGCTCTCAGAACTAATGCGTGTGCATGAAGTCTGGCTGTAATCTTATGCTCGATTTCGTTGCAAACAGTTGTAAATTCTTCCACAGCCATCTTGTGGGTATAGCGATAACTTTGCAGGGAAAGCAGGATGGTAATGGCCAATCCTGCAAATAAAATAAAATAGGCCTTCCAGCTAATTTTATATTTACTAATTGATTTGATATGGACAACATCCTTTTCCGTTGAATTCATAGCTGCTTATTTTTTTGTTGGAATACTAAAACAAAACCTGCTACCTTGGCCTTCTTCACTTTCTACCCAAATTTTACCTTCGTGTTTTTCCACAAATTCCTTACACAAAATCAAGCCCAGGCCGGTTCCTTTTTCGTTATTTGTGCCTGGCGTTGAATAATTCTGATCTATTCTGAAAAGCTTATAAATATCTTGTTTGGGTATGCCAACGCCATTGTCGGCCACTACAACCAAAACTTCATTTTGCTGTATTGCTGCCGAAACAACAATTTCCCCTCCCCGGTTTGTAAATTTAATGGCATTATTAACCAGATTTCGCAGCACTGTATTGATCATAGCTTTGTCGGCAAATATAGGCTCGCTGAATGATATTTCAGATTTTATAAATATCGACTTTTCATAGGCGTTATTTTTCAGTAATTGGACAGTGCCATTCACAAGTGCTTCAAAGTTGAAAAGTGTTGGTTTAAAATTAAGTCTGCCCGTTTGCGTTCCCGACCACTCCTGAATATTATTCAACAAATCCAACACTCTGTGCGAAGCTTGCAAAATGTTATCAGTATAAACCTGGATATCATCCAGGTTTTTGTTTTGAACCTGGGTAGCCAGCAAATTGCTGAAACCAAGAATTGCCGTAAACGGACTTTTGAGATCATGGGCAATGATGGAGAAGAATTTATCTTTGGTGGAGTTGAGTTCGATTAAACGTGCCTCGTTTTGTCTCAAAATTTCTTCGGTTTTCTTTTTATAGGAGATGTCATTAAAACTTACAGCAATTGTATTTGTGCCGGTTTTGAAAACGCTCACACTATAAATTCCTGCAAAACGATCATCCTTGTATTCGATTTCGAAACTTTGATGGTTCAATGTGCCTGCGGCAACTTTTTTATATATTTCCGGAATTTCGGTTCCAACAAGATTTGGAAAAGCCTCTTCGAGGGTTTTACCGATCAGCGTTTGGTGTGCAATTCCTATCGTTTTATCGGCAGCAGAATTGGCACCTGTTAAAATAAGCCGCTTATCATTTTGAAGCCGGTAAAAATACATTGCACTGGGCGATGACTCCACAATACTTTTAAACTTTTCTTCGGATGCGCGCAAGGCCTCCACCACCTTTTTGCGTTCGGTGATGTCGCGGACAATAGCCCACATGCCACAGGGCATATTTTCATCATTTTTTATAAGAAAAGTTCGCAGTTCAACAGGGAAAACGGTTCCGTCTTTTCTGCGATACTCCTTTTCGTACACTGGCGAAAACCCTTGAGGCAGAATATGTTCAGCAACAATTCTGTTTTCAGGGTCATGCCACTTTTCGGGTGTAATATCGAAGTATGACATTTTTTCCAGTTCGGGGTGGGTGTAGCCAAGCATTTCCTGATAAACCGTATTGCTTTCGAGGATTGTACCTTCCATCGAAACATACACAAAACCATCGCGCATACTTTCGTGAAGCTTACGATATTTTGCTTCGCTTTTGATTAATGCAAGCCGGGAGCGCTGGCTTTCGGTTATATCGGTAGTAAAACCTGCCAGCAAATCGGGCTTGCCTTTGATGCGAACAGGGAATTTTATGGTTGAAAAATAGCGCCCGTTAAATTCTTCTTCCACAATGATCTTTTTCCCTTCCTTCAGTATTTTAAGATCGTTGGCTATCATTTCCGCGGCCAGGGCAGAAGGGAAAATCTCATTCATCGATTTGCCAAGCAATTCATTCAAAGGCTTGCCTAAAAGTTCTTCGTAATTAGGGCTCAGGTAAATTGACCTGATATTTTCATCTTTGAAAAAAATATAGACCGGACTGTTTTCCAAAAACTGCCTGAACAACTCTTCAGGAATTCCATACTGATCGTTATTTGCTATGATTTCCTGTTCATTGCCGTGCAGGTCCGATTCAATGCGTGCAAGCTCCAGTTCATGTGTAAGCTTCAGGATTTCATCCTCTGCCAGGAAAGTTCCGTTTTTTTTCAATACGGATTTAATCAATTCCCCGGCTTTCTGCCTGAAACTAAATGGTTGATAGCTTGAGTTATTTTCAGAGGACATTTTAAGATGTGTTAATTATTGGTTTTATTCAGTAATTGAGTTTCAACAATACTGGTTAATCGCTTCATATTAATGGGTTTCGAAATGTAATCGTTGCAGCCGGCAGCAAGTGCTTTCTCGTTGTCGCCGGAAAGCCCGTAGGCAGTTTGTGCAATAATGATGATATTTTTATTGAATTTTCTTATTTGCTTGGTAGCCTCAAAACCACTCATAACCGGCAATCGAATATCCATCAGAATAATATCAATATCAGGGTTTTTGCGGCAGGTTTCAACTGCATCAGCGCCATTGTCCACCGAAATAATTTTTTTGAATAGCTTTTGCAGTCCAACTTTCAGAAGCAACTCAGAGTATTCATCATCTTCGGCAACAAGCAGTGTGAAAGGTGATAATTTTTTCGCAGGCATAGGTGAATTTTCAACGGGTATTGTTTCGGTAGTTTCTTTAATTTTTTGTATTGGCTTAAAATCTGTTGGAATAGTAAAATAAAAGGTAGTACCACCCTTCACACTTTCGTCAGGGTTAAGGTTTTTAGCATTTTCCCGATCACTTTCAAGCCATATTTTTCCGCCCAGCATTTCCACGTAAGCTTTGGTTATCGAAAGCCCGAGGCCTGCACCCTGAAGCGCATTTTTATCTTCGATGTCAGCTTGTACAAAACGATCGAAAATTGCCTCCTGCCTGTCCCTGGCAATGCCGGAGCCGGTATCTTTAACATAAAATTGCAGTGACAACGGAGCATGCTCCATTGTCACTGCTGCCATTCCACATCCCAGTTCAATGCTGCCCTGGTTGGTGTATTTAATGGCATTTTTTACCAAATTGGTGAGGATAGCATATAATTTTTCACTATCAGTATGTATCACCATTCTTTTATCGGGTAAATTATTTTTTAATGAGAATTGCAAACCTTTGCTCTCGGCTTCATGTTTAAAAAAATTGTAAAGAAAATCGAGTTGTTCATTAACGTTGGTTTCCACAATGGAAATTTCCATTAACCCTGCTTCAATTTTTGAAATGTCAATAATATCGTTGATGATATTAAGCATTCTCAGCCCGCTCTTCTCGATGATATTGATATATTTCTGTTGTTGCTCTCCGTTAAGGCCAGGTTCTTTGAGCAGGTCGGCAAAACCCAGGATGCCATTCATTGGTGTACGGATTTCGTGAGACATATTTGCAAGAAATGCTGATTTTAGGCGGTCTGCCATTTCGGCTTTTTCCATGGCTTTGCTTAATTCTTCATTGGCAAATTTCAGTTCCTGGTTTGCAGCTTCGTATTGTAAATTTTTCAAGCCCAGTTTTTGCTCACTTTGTTCGGCTAAAATCCTGGCAATCTGCAATTCTTGTTCTGTACGCTTTCGCTCAGATATATCCTGTGCAGCTCCCCACAAACCAATTAGTTTCCCACGGTTATCGGTCACTGTTTCGCCCATCACCCACATCCAGCCGTTCGAACCATCTTTCCTTATTGTTTTTAGTTCCAGCTCGTAAGGAATTCCTGTTTCGGCAGCACGTGCAAGAGATGAAGATAAAATATCCCAACTTTCGGGGGTAAACAACTTTTGATGTTCGGTGTAGGGAGGAGGGGGAAGAGAGGGATCAAAACCATACATTTTGTAAAGTTCTTCGGACCAGACCACCTCATTGGTTGCCAAATCAAGATACCAGCTTCCGATACGGGTAATCTGCTGTGCTTTTTTCAGTTCGGTTTCGCTCCGAAGCAAGGCTTCTTCAGCTTTTTTACGTTCGGTAATGTCAACATTAAAGCCATACCACGTGATGCTGCCATCTGGCAATTTTTCGGGTGTCGATCTGGAGAGTATCCATTGAATTTCTTTGCCAGGAATCTTAACCCTGAACTCACAGGTAAAGTAAGTGAGGTGGTCGGCGGAGTATTCGATGTCGGCAATCACCCTTTCTGCATCTTCCGGGTAAATTACCCTTGCTATGGGTGCAAAATCATCCAACACGTCTTCAGGCGAACAGCCAAATATATTTTTTATGCCTTCTGATGCAATCGGAACACAATAGCTTCCGTCAGGTTTACGTGTAAACTGATAAATCAGGTCGGGAACATTGGCCGAAAGTTTTCGGAATTGGATGTCTTTTTCACGAATTTTCTCTTCGACCAATTTGCGTTGGGTAATATCTTTGTGAGTACCCACAATTCTGACTGCTTTTCCGCTTTCATCAAAAAATGCTTCTGCATGCGAGAGAATATCAATCCAGTGGCCGTCCTTATGTTTCATTTTAAATTCCGTTACAAAACGGTCAATTTCCCTGCTAATGAGCTTCGGCTGTTGTTCCCTCGATTTCTTAACATCCTCCGGTTTGGTAAGGTTTTCCCAGGTTGAAATATCATTGGGAAGTTCATGATCATCGTAACCGAGCATTTTTTTCCATCCCGGTGAGTAATAAATTTCGTTGGTAACAAGGTTCAGGTCAAATAAACCATCGTTGGATGCCTTCATGGCAAGAGTAAACCTTTCTTCGCTTTCCCGCAAAGCAGTTTCTGCCTTTTTGCGTTCGGTAATATCCATATAAGTTCCAAGAACGCCGGTGATTTCACCCTTCGAATTTTTAAGAGGAATTTTATTTGTAAGAAGTTCGATAGTTCTTCCTTCAGCGTTGGTCTGAGGTTCTTCGATGTTTAGTTTGGGATTTCCTGAATTTATAACTTCCATGTCATCACTCCGGTACATTTCGGCCAACTTATGCCATTCCATTTGAAAATCATCTTTCCCGATAATTTCTTTTGGATCAGAAAAACCAGCATCTTTTGCGAAATCTTCATTACAGCCGAGATATTTAAGATTCCTGTCTTTCCAAAATACTCTTGCAGGAATGGTGTTGATAATTCCTTCGATAATTTGCTTTGATTCCCGCAATTTGTCCTCTGCCTGCACCATCTTGGTGATGTCAGCAAAAGTTATTACTGCTTTAATCAATTGTTCGGCATCATCAAATTCGGGGAAGGCATTTACCAGAACCCAAACAATGCTATTTTTATCCTGACGGTTGATACCCAACACATAATTCTCCAAAGGTTTTCCTGTGGACAGGGTAAGCATTACCGGGTATTTATTAACTGGAAGGCGTGTGCCGTCCCTACCCACAAAAAACCATGTATTATCCTTTGCGACTTTGCCCTGCAATTGATCTACCGAAAGGCCAAGCATTTCGGATGCTGCTTTGTTGGCAGATAAAATGGATGAATCGGGCGCATGAACTACTACTCCCGAACTCAGGTGCTGGATCAATTGCCTGTTATCCCTTTCACTTTCCTTTAATTTTTCCTCAGCAATTCTTCGATCTGTAATATCTTCTCCCGAAAAAAGAATACCTGTAACTTGATTTTTTTGATTATACAAAATGTTATTGTGAAAGGCGATTATTCTTTTTTTTCCGGTTTTAGTTATCACAGGGTTTTCAAAATATTCCAATGATTCGAGTTCGCCGCCAATTAATTTATAAAATACATCTCTGATGTCAGTTCTGTTTTCATCTGCCAGAAAAACTTCCATCCAGTTGAGCCCAATGATGTCGTGTGGGCTGTCAAAGCCAAGTATTTGACTGCCTTTTTTGTTGATCATAGTAATTTCACCCCCGGTATTGAGTGCACATATCATTACGCCTGCAATATCGAGAAACTGCTGAGCCTGATCGCGTTCGCTTTTAAGTTCCTGTTCGATATGCTTCCGGTCGCTGATGTCGCGTAAAAAAATCACAAACTGCCCTCCGTTAACCTCCCGGTACTGAACACTGATTTCTACATAAAAAGTACTCCCATTTTTACGGCGATGAATGGATTCGAAACGGGCCTCGCCCAGGGATTTATTTTTTTGCATTCGCTCAGCCGTTTCGCTGGGTTTTTCCATTGCATCAAGATCAAAAATACGCATGGATAACAATTCATTTTGAGAATAACCGCTCATCCTGCAGTATGTATCATTTACTTCCAAAATACGCCCATCAGGATCGGCAATCCAAAAACCATCCATGGCACTTTGAAGGATGGCTTTGTGCTGCTCTTCTCTATCCATAATGAGCTTGTTGGCTTGAATTTCCTTTAACTGCCTGAGACCTATTCCTGCAATAATTTCGATGAAACCTTTGATGAAATCAAGGTATTTATGCAATTTTTCTTTTGTCCAAATAGGAACTTCCTGTACGGCCTTCAAATATTCCTTTTCGTTGAATCCATATTTTTTGGCTTGTTTTTTAAAACGTTCCAAGTCCGGTTTTTCAAGAAAAAACTGCCCTGTAAAAAAATTTCCCAAATGTTTCCCGTCAATTACAATGGGTATAGCATTATCAATGAGTCCAAGCGGGCATTGATAACTTACAAACGAATTGGCTTCGGGCATGTGTTCCAAAATATACTTATCGCTTTTGATGCATACTTTTTCTGATTCAGGATTTTTACGATGAAATTTTGTGCATATATCCTGCCATGCCACAGCAGTAAGTACTTTGCCTTCGTTATCGACTATTGCAGAGGGAAATGAATAAATTTCATTCAGTTTTTCCTGTAAATCCTGCATCAAAACAATGTCGATCAATTCTTCAAGCTTAAACTCCATTTTTTTATTTTTTAAAATTAAAACACTTTTCAATCAAAGCCAATAACTCCTTCCTGACAATGGGTTTTGAAATGTAATCGTCGCAGCCGGCATCGATGGCTTTTTCTTTGTCGCCTGACATACCATAAACCGTTTGGGCAATGATAATCACATCCTTGTTGAATTGCCTGATTTGCCGGGTTGCTTCAATGCCGTTCATGCCTGGCATTTCCACATTCATCAAAATCAGATCGAGGTCGGGATTGCTGCGGCTCAACTCTACAGCCTCTAATCCTGATTTTGCCGTTAAAAAATTTCCACCAAAATTTTTAAGTATGGCAGCGGTGTATAGTAAAAATGTTTGGTCATCATTGACAATTAATATTTTCAGACTTCGATTGTAACTTTCGCCGTTAATATCCGAAGGATCGGTTTTTGGCACATCTGCAGCTTCATTTTTTATATTTACCGGTATTGTAAAATAAAATATTGAACCCCCTTCGCGACTCTTCGATTCATCACGGGTATCACTTTCAAGCCATATTTTTCCACCCAGCATTTCCACATAAGCTTTGGTAATCGAAAGCCCGAGGCCGGCTCCCTGAAGTGCATTTTTATCTTCGATATCGGCTTGCACAAAACGGTCGAAAATAGCGTCCTGTCTGTGACGGGCAATTCCAATGCCTGTATCTTTTAAATAAAATTGCAGTGACAATGGAGCGTGCTCCATTGTCACTGCTGCCATACCACATCCCAGTTCAATGCTGCCTTTGTTGGTGTATTTAATGGCATTTTTTACCAAATTTACAAGCACAGCGTATAATTTTTCACGATCCGTTTGTACGACCTCATACTTAACTGGTATGGTGTTTTTCAGCGAAAGTGATAATCCTTTCTTTTCGGTTTCAGGTTTAAAGAAATTGTAGATGAATTCGAGCTGCTCTTTAATATTGGTTTCGTTAAGAGAGATTTCAACCAGTCCGGCTTCAATTTTTGAAATATCAATGATGTCGTTGATAATGTTAAGCATCCGAAGCCCGCTTTTTTCGATGATATTGATATATTTTTGCTGTTGCTCACCTGTAAGATCCGGTTCTTTGAGCAGGTCGGCGAAACCCAGGATGCCATTCATTGGTGTACGGATTTCGTGGCTCATATTTGCCAGAAAGGCTGATTTAAGACGATCGCTTTCTTCAGCTTTTTCTTTTGCTGATATCAATTCCAGTTCGCTGCGTTTGCGTTCGGTAATGTCCGAGGCCACACCAATCAGACCCAATACCTTGCCCTGTTTATCCTGAATTACAGTTGTGGAAAGAAAAATAGGAAACCTGGTTCCGTCTTTTCTTTTATTCATCAATTCGCCTTTCCATCCACCTTTGCGGGTTGTCAGGTAGATTTGGTTTAATGAATCGGATGTATCATCTTCCGGCCTGAAAAAGTGAACATGACGCCCTATTAATTCGCTGGCTGAGTAGCCATAGGTAGTACAAAAAGCTTGATTTACAAAAAGGATTTCATTGTTCATGTCGGTAATGCTAACACATTCGTTAACGCTGCGCAAAGCATGAGCGAGCATGGTTATTTCTTCTTCGGCTTTTTTTTGAGCTGTGATGTCCTGCACCTGCACCAGGTAACCATAAACATTATTTTGGCTTACATCAGTCAGTGGTGTAAGTATGTAGTAGAAATAGGCGCCTCCGCTTTTGTTGGTTTTGTACAATTGCTGTGACTTAACTTTTTCGAAATCAAAAAAGGCCTGGTAGGTAATTTGTTCTCTGTTGCGCAGCCTTTGCTTTTTTTCATCATCCAAACTTACACCCTCAAAAAGGTTGAACTTTAACACATCTGATAATTGCAAAATCCCGAACATCTCCAAGGAAGCCTTGTTGGCATTGATCTGCATGCCATCTGCATTGTAAAATTCGATACCAATGGGAGATTTATCAAATATGGTTCTGAATTTTTCCTCACTTTCACGGAGTATTTTTTCGGCCTCCTTTCGTTGTTCATCCTCCCTTAAAACCTGCCTAAGCTTTGCAAGCGAATAAAAATAATAGGACATGATAATGACCAACAAAGTAAAAATGGCGATCAGGCGATTGCGGAGCTTTGCAATAGCGAGGTAAATTTCTTTTTCCTGGTATGAAACAATTATGGTCCAATAGGTATTGCCGAGCGGTGTACGGTGAAAAGCAATAAGATTTTCACCCTTGCCTGCAACATCATCCACATGCATAAATAATCCCTGCTTACTTTTAAAGGTTCCGCTGTGTTCAACACGAATTTTTTCAAGTAAGGCTTCGGCATTTTCATTGTCCTGCGCATGATTAAATAATGATTTGTTGGCATCCTGCTTCAATGAACTAAACAATTCGATGCCATTTTCGGTAAGCAGCCAAACACTTCCTGTACCTCTTATTTTAATTTTTCCAAGGTATCGGGTGCCAAGTGTTGTTATAGGGACAAGCAGAGCAAGACTTCCTACGAATTCGGTGTTTTTAAAAACGGGAACATGCAAGGCAATGCTCGGGTATCCCTGCACTGATTCAAAAACGTCACTGATTACCGGCTGTTGGGTGGACAGAAGCTGTTTTATGTGTTTCTGATAAGAAATATCCTTGCCTATGAGCGAATCCCTTTCGGGATAGGTAAACATAATCGTCCCACTGGCATCAACACGTGTGATGGCTTCAAACATATCCTTATGGCTTTCGTAATAGTTTGCCATCAATGTTTTGCTGTACTCGCTTCCTTCGATGAGATCGGTAAACTGTGCCAAAAAGAACAGGTCGGCTTGTGAATCGCTGAAAAATAAATAAATACCCTGTGCGGCTGTTTCGGCCAAAATCAATTGCTCCTTTGAAAATTCATCAATTGTCCTGTATTTGACATCTTCGTAAACCAGGTAAAAAAGCAAATAAAACAGAACCAGAACAAAAGGCACCAAAAGATATTTTAAATAAAACCTCATTTTTATTGGGTTAAACATTCCTGACCTCATGAAACATTGAATTTTTAATTGAAAAATGTTGACCTATTATGCCACGCTAAGCTTTAAAAAAGAGGTAGATTGCATGCAATGATTTTTCATATTGTATGTACATTTTACCAAAAAGAATTTGCTGGTTGGCAGATTTATTCATTTCACTTTTAATTGCTCATATCATGTCCCCGCATATCAAAACAATCAAAGCACTAAATTAACATTTTTTATAAACCAAGATCGTTTTTAATTTTGATCCTGCCAAAACAGTACACTCCATTTTTTTATTCCCAACCAAAAGTTGAAACAATAAAAAAAATTACATTTCAGGCACAAATGCTTCGAGCTTTTTGGTTTATTAAAAAAAATATCTGCTTTTATTTTCACCTTTTTAGCTGAAGCTGCTTTGAGGGTTTTTTGAGGATTTGACTTTTCAAAAATTATTCATTATTTTTGGTAAGATTTTAGAATTTAAAACCAGTAAGATATCGCCAAACCGGTTTCTTAGCGGGGAAATAAATTAATGATGGATTGGGGACAAACATTAAAAATTCAAAATCTAATCACGGAAATACATCAGACAAACTGCAAATGTCCGCAATAGATGTATAAAAAAGGTTAATTTTCCATAAGCAAAATTAAATTCACTTATAAAAACAATTTATGAAAACCTCAACTTTTATTCTACTTACAGCAATATTACATATTGCTTCATTTACCCGGCCTGCAACTAATCTGAATAATTTTCAGTATTCATCTGTAATAACTTCGGGGGATACACGGCTTGAACCTGATGCCACAGAGTCGGGGCGCAACGATTATCCTCCGATATGGGATCAGCCGGGAGCCGGAGGTTCGAGTATGGGAATTATTTGTAAAGTGGAGTCGAATCCAAGGGTAAACAATATTCCATTGGAGATGAATGATTTTATTGGAGGATTTTACACCGATGACTTTGGGCAACTGCGATGTGGCGGCGCATCGGCCTGGCCGCAAACCGTGGGCGTGGTCATTTCCCTGAAAAGCGATAACCCAGCCACACCTGAAAAGGACGGTTTTGTGTATCAGGAACAAATTTATTTTAAGGTATTTTCGTGGGAAAGAATGAAAGATTATGATGTGGATATCATCACATTTGATCCCGATTCACCCACCACTGACAAATGGATTTCGCTGGGATTGTCGGAAGTAATCAATATCCAGGCTCTGGAAGTTTTTGATTTTTATATTTCAGCAACTGAAAATCCAATATGTATTGGTGGCAGTACCATTTTGAGTGCCAATGAATTTTTGGGTTCCAACGGGAATTATAGCTATGTCTGGTCATCTGACCCACCTGGGTTTAGCTCAACAAACCCAAACCCTCCGGCAGTTTTTCCAACTCAAAACACAAGCTATCAGCTCACCGTTACCGATGGAATTTACACTTCCGACCACGAATATCTGATTACGGTTAACGTACAACCCACGGTAAGCGTGGGTGATGATGCGCTGATTTGCCAAAATGAAATATTTACTGCAACAGCATCAGCTCAAAACTACTCAAGTATAATGTGGACAACCAGTGGCGACGGATACTTTGTTAATAACCATGCTTTCACTACCAATTACTACTCCGGCACCGGGGATAAAGCCAACGGGCAGGTTTTTCTCACCTTTACGGCAACGCCAATGGATCCTTGCTCCCAAATCGCATCAGACTTTATCACCCTCAACATTCAGCAAATTCCTGAAAATTCTGCCGGCCCCGATTTTCAAGTCTGCAAGGTTGATTTGGAAGGCGTTCCTGTAGAAGTTAGCGGAGAAAATTTTGATGTGATTATTTGGTCCACAGGTGGTGATGGCACTTTTGAAGATGTTAATTCAGCCAGCACTTTGTATTTCCCGGGTACAATGGATTATTATTTCGGAGATGTTGATCTGGAGGTCTGCATCCAGTCGCTCAATCCATGTTTCCTCGAGGCCTGCGATGTAGTAAATATTTCTTTTGTTCCGGGGCCTGGCTGTGCCGCCCCAACAGTGCTATCGCGCTGCGAGAACATACCCATTCCTGTAATGGGAAATGTCAGCAACAGCAGCGGGCCTTTGTGGACCACTCAGGGTGATGGTACTTTTGATGACCCCAATGTTACTTTTACCAACTACAATGGCGGCTATTACGACAGGCTGAACGGAGGAACAACTGTAACCCTGAATGCACTGCCACTTTCACCATGCACTGTGGCAGCAAGCAAAAACGTTTCGCTAATTTTCAAGCCGCTGCCCCGGCTCAGCACTTTCGGCCCAAATACCGATTTTCTCTGCCCTTCAAGTACTTACCTTCAATTGAATGCAGGGTTAAATCATTACAACTCATTTTCATGGACTACCAATGGTGATGGCACATTTACAGGAGCCAACACACTGAGCCCAAAATATTACCCGGGCACACAGGATTTTCAAAATGGCTTTTTTGAGCTTGAGCTGACAGCCAACCCTCAATCGCCCTGTACTTTGTCCCAAACATTTAGCCTCAATACCATCATTGCAAGCAATCCTATCGCAAATATTTCAACTACCAACGGAAGTGCATTTTGTGGTGATGCACCATTGCAAGCTTCTGTATTTTCGGCAAGCAGTTATACCTGGGCAACAACAGGAGATGGGTTTTTTACTAATATCGAAACCTTAAACCCCAACTACACACCGGGTTCAAACGACCTTTCCTCGCCGGCGGCAGTTACCATTACTCTTACAGCCTACCCCTATTGTTCGGGAATGAATAACAGCCAAAGTTCGGTTCAACTTTATTTTCAGGATGAAGTGAGCGTTGACGCAGGCCAGGACGATGACTTTTGCGCTACCGGGCCTTATCCCCTTATTCAGGCAACAGCCATATATTTTGAAGCTGTTCAATGGACCACTTCAGGAGACGGGACATTCAGTAATCCAACAATCCTTCACCCAAATTATTTTCCCGGTGCAAATGACCTTTCATCAGGCATTGTTCAGCTTACGCTCACAGGCTATTCCATTGCTCCATGCACTTTGATTGATGCTGACATAATAGAAATTTCCCTTTCCGAAGCCCCAGAAGCAAATGCAGGAAACAATGCCACCATTTGCGAAACGGATGATTTTCAGATACAAACTGCCACTGCCCAATTTTATTCATCCATTTTATGGGAAACTTCAGGTGATGGCACTTTTAGTAATCCAGGCATACTCCATCCAGTGTACTTCCCCGGCGCAACTGATATTTCGACCGGATTCGCTCAGCTAACTTTGAATTTACAAGGTGTTGATCCATGCAATTTCGCCGTTTCAGATCAACAAACTTTAACCATCCAAAAGGAGCCTTTGGCCAATGCAGGAAGCAACGGCTCGATTTGTGAAACAGATATTTTTCAGGTGCAGAACGCCTCCGCACAAAACTATGCTTCCATTTTATGGGAAACTTCCGGCGATGGTTCATTCAATAATACGGGAATCCTGAATCCGCTTTACTATCCCGGAATTGGGGATAAAAATTCAGGTTCCGTTGTGTTGACCATGACTGCAAATGCCATAAATCCATGTACTTTTCCAGATGCCGATAACCTGAATCTATCCA
>JAIOZV010000114.1 GCA_021740425.1 Bacteroidales bacterium
TACACTGCAACATCCGGTGCTGAGGCTGCAAAAATAGTCTCTGAAAAGAGTCCCGGATTGATCATCATGGATATTAATCTTGGTGAAGAAAAAGATGGTATTGATTACTTTAAAGAATTTTCGAAAGAAACTGATGTCCGGGTCATTTTCATGACAGGATATAATGAAAAGAATATTATCGAAAAAGCGAAAACTGTTAACCCCGAAGGTTTCATCCTAAAACCTTATAAAAATGAACAGTTGAAATTAACTGTTGAAATGTGCATCAATAAAGTAAACATTGAAAGTAAACTTTTAGAACGAGACCAGGACTTGCACTTGATTTTTAACAACATTCACGAAGTGATAATAATTTGTGATGCCAAAAACAAGATTATTGATTTTAATGAAGCGGCCAATCAGGAATTGGGCTACAGCAATGAAGAACTCATGAAAATGCACTCCATCGATTTAATTGATAAAACTCAGCAGCCCAAGTTTCAGCAGATTATCCGGGAGATTTACGATTCAGGAAAGGCCATTTTTGACCTGCCTCTGCTCACGAAATCTGGAAAATTGAATGATTTTGAGATTCAATTGACACTAAATAATTTTAAAGGAAAAGAAATCAAACTTTTCGTTGGCAGAAACATGTCATTCAGAAAAAAAATTGAAGCCAAAAATCTCGAACTTATTCATCATCTTAAGCAGCATCAGGAAGTACTCAGCAAACAGAACGAGGAGCTGCTGATTTCGTACTCTGCCATTGAGCTGCAAAAGTTGCAGATGAACGACCTTTTTGATAATGCCCCTGTGGGCTATATTGTTATGAATCAATCGGGCATTATTCAAAAGGCAAATCACACTGCCGGAGAATTATTGAATGTGCACCATGACAGAATTGTAAGCAAGCAATTTGAAAAATTAATAGTGCTGTACCAAAGGAAGGATTTCAACAAACACTTTAAAATGGCATTGCTGGAAAGGCAAAAATCACAATCAGAGTTTGAGCTTCGTACAACAAGAGCGGGCCAGCGCGTGTGGATTAAAGCCATTTTTCAACCTGACTCCACCAATGAAACATCAGGCGTAAGGTGCGCATTTTATGATATTTCACATGCCAAAACACTCAGTGATCACATAGCCAAAAATGAAGAACGCCTCGCTGCATTTTTTGTTAACACACCAGCCATGCTTTATTCGATAAACCAATCTGGTGAAATTACAGATGTTTCGGCATATTGGCTGCATTATCTGGGCTTTGACAGGGCTGAGGTTTTGGGCAAAAAAACCAGCCATTTTTCAACAGGAAAATCAATGGATTCATTCGATAAACATTTAAATTATCAATTGATCAGCGAAGGGATTGTTAGGGATTTACCTGTTAAAATTATGAAAAAAAACGGGGAGATCATAGATGTGTTGATATCCGCAAATTCGATATATGATGAAAACGGAGCATTGGAGCGATCATTTGCTGTAATGACAGATATTACCCAGGAACTGAAAGTTCAAAATACTTTGATGAACAGCGAGTTGAAGTTCAGAAGCCTTACCGAAAATTCAAGCGACATCATTCTTACCATCGACAAAAACCAAAAAATATTGTTTGTTACTACAGCCATCGAAAAATTACTTGGCTATGATCATGAAAACATAATCGGGAAAAATTTTATGGAAATCATTTCCCACGATGACCATGAAGACCTTGCAGAGGGGATTGAAAAGCTAATAGAGGATAAATCGCAGGTTTACCAAATTGATTTGGGAATGAAAACCTCTCAAAATGAAACTCGGAAATTTGAATGTAAAATTTCCAATATGCTGGATAATGAAGCTGTGGGTGGAATTGTGGTAACGGCTCACGAAATTACGGCAAGGCTAAAAATTCAATCAGAAATTAACCACATGGTTACCGAACTTGAAATGAAAAACCTGTATCTGAACATGCTGAATGATGAATTGAACGAAGCCAATGCAACCAAAGATAAGTTTTTCTCGATTATTGCTCACGACCTGAAAAGCCCGTTCAACACCATGGTAGGTTTCGCCGATTTGCTGGTTGAAGATTACATGGACTTTAACGATGCCGAGCGATATGATATGATTAAAAAAATATACAATGCCTCGATGAATGCACTCAAGCTTCTCGAAAATTTACTTGAGTGGTCGCGGGTGCAACGAGGTAAAATGGAATATCATCCTGAAAAAATTGATCTTTACAGCCTTTGTCAGCAGGTGCTTGAACAATTGGAACAAGCTGCCGTTTCCAAACAAATTAACATCCAGTCGAACATCAGGAAAAACACCTTCGCTCATATCGATAAATATATGATTGCAACGGTTGTAAGGAATCTTGTGTCAAATGCCATTAAATTTACAAACAAGGGAGGATTTATTAATATTGGCTTTCAAATTCAGGACACTATTTTTCTTGTGAGTATTGCAGACAGCGGGACCGGCATGAGTCAGGAGCAATTAAAAAACTTATTCCACATCGAAAGCAACGTGAGTACATCGGGCACCGAAGGTGAAGCAGGCACAGGCCTGGGATTGATTTTGTGCAAGGATTTTATCGACTTGCACAATTGTAACATTTGGGCAGAAAGCACCCATACCGGACCTGAAGACCAGCGGGGCAGCACCTTTTATTTTACCCTTCCTGCATGGATTAGTGAATAGCTATATAAAGTTTTACTTAAAAACAAATTTCATCACCTCTTCTTTTTTCTCGCGGCTTACCGGAATTTCATACTCCCCCATGTCGAGCATGTTTCCATACATCGATTTAATTTTCGACACCGAAGCAATGTACGATTTATGGACACGCATAAAAGAGGCCTTTGGGAGGGTTTCTTCAAGGTTTTTTAAGGATTCCAGCACCACATATCTTTTATCTCTGCACACTATTTTCACATATTCTTTAAGCCCTTCAACAAAAAGTATTTCATCAAGATGCACTTTTACAAAACGGCCATCCGATTTAAAGGAAAAATATTCCCTGATTTCGTTGCCAACCGAGCCACCTGAAGCATGCATGTTTTGCCGAAGGCCTATTTGTTCCTGTGCTTTGTTCACTGCTTGTAAAAACCGTTCAAACGAAAATGGTTTAAGCAAATAATCAACGGCATCCAACTGAAATGCTTCTACAGCATGTTCGGAGTATGCGGTTGTAAAAATGGTCACAGGCTTATGCTTGAGCGATTTCAACAGATTGGTGCCGCTGATTGCCGGCATCTGAATATCTAAAAAAAGCAGGTCAACCTGGCTCTCGTTTAATATTTCAAGAGCCTTAACAGGAGATTTTACTTTGGCAATAATCTTTAAAAACGGCAACCTGCCGATGTAATCCTCAAGTAGTTTCAGGGCAAGAAACTCATCATCTACAATCAATACATTTAATTTATTCATGGCTAAGTGTAATGGTTAATTTTAATTCAAACATATCCTCATCACTCCGAATGTCCATTTTAAACCTTTCACCATACAACAGCTCAAGCCTTTTCCTGATATTCTCCAGTCCAACCCCTCCTGTAGTATCCTTTTGGGTGTCATTTTTATCTTTGGAGTTGAGGGTTGTAAAAACAAGCCGCTGACCATCGAGCTTTAAAAATATTTTTGCAAAAGCACTTTCGTTGGTATCAAAATCGGTGTGCTTAAAACAATTTTCAACAATGGGGATCAAAATCATGGGTTCAATTACATAGCCTGTTTCACTAAGAGATTTCCCAAAAGTGATATTCAAATGGTTTTCACTTTTCATCTGAAAAAGCTCAATAAATTTCTCAATATGATCAATTTCACGACCTAAGGAAACTTTTTTTTCACGGCTTCCGTAAATTACATATCTGAGGAGCTCCGAAAGCTTCAAAATCATTTGCGGAGTATTTTTGGAACCAGTTACCGCAAGCGCATAAATATTATTGAGCATGTTAAATAAAAAATGCGGATTGATTTGAGCCTTTAAGAACTTCAATTCGGCTTCATTTTGCCTGTTTATTAATTCCTGATTCAACCGTTCACGTCGGATTCGGTTGAGAATTAACTGATAAAAAGTACTGATAAAAATGATGATAAATTGGATGGCAATACTTGAAACCCTTAATCTATCGGGGCTTTCAGGAAAAGCAAACCCAATCGAAGAACTATCAAAGGAGTTTAACAAATAATACCTGAGCATACCTGTGGCCAGAGCAAGCATAAAAGCCAGGACAAAAAACGAGAACCATTTTTTTTTCTCCAACAGCAGGTTTACAAGCAGCAGGGCATTAAAATAAAATGCAAGGGCTAAAGTAAGGCCACTCATAAATACACGCGAAAAGGAAGTTATGAGGGGAAGAAAATTGGCTGTAAGCAGGGTAAAAAGTAAAACATACAAGGCCCAAAAACCGCTGTGCAGTATAATATTGAATAAATTATTTCTCATCCAGACCCGAATATCTTGTTTGTAACTCATCAAAATTAATTTAGGTTTTTACTTGAATAAAACATTTTCAACCAATTGTACTTCCATTTCAACCAACAGCAAAAATGATGATTTTTTTTGGTTTTATGCATTTGAATGAAGGTTTTCAACCATTGGTTTAATTTATTTGTGAACAAACATTTCACGCCTGTTCTTTGCATCAGTTTAATCATTCACAGTAAAAATTTAAAGTTATGAAATCGAAAATTGAATTGTTTTTAATGCTCTCATTGTCTATCATTTTTTTCCTTGCCTCGTGCAGTAAAGATGAAGATAAAATCGAAACGGACACCATCACCGAAGAGGACGCCGTGGAGGTTGTGGAAAATGCCTTGCAGGAAGAATCAGGAGGAATCGATGACCAGATTTCTACCTCTATGGAGATGGCTTCAAATTATGCCGATCCTGAAGCGAATTCATGGTGTGGCTGGTCTTTCGATTCGTTGATCACAGAAACCAACCCATCGGGAACTCTGATTTTATACACCTATTCGTTTGCCTGGAATTGGAAACTGGTTTGTAACGATCAGCAAATGCCCGAAAGGTTTGAGTTTGCCTACGACATGGATGGCTGGTACGATGCCCCCAGAATTAAATCGACTGATACAGGCAATCACAATTTTACACTTGCGGGATTTTCCATTTCAGATGATGTGTATGTGTATAACGGAACCTATACCAGAAACGGCAGCAATCAAATGAAAACCGGTTTTCAGAATGCTTTCACAAGCACGCTTAGCATCGAGGCTGTAAATGTAAGCATTAGCAAAACCACAGGAAAAATCACCGGAGGAACTGCAAATGTAGTTTTTCAGGGAAAAACCTCAGGAGGAAAGGTTTTTGATTACGAAGGAACTATAACTTACACTACGAACGAAACAGCAATTTTAAAATTTGAGAATGAATTCACAATTCAGCTTTGATGATTTTATTATGCTTCCAAAGCAAACCCATATTTTATAAAACCGGCAATTGAATTGCCGGTTTTTTTTTGCCCGAAACCTGATGTTTATTATAAAGTATCCCCTTAAAAAGTTGTATCAGCAATACTCATTAATAATCTACAATGATCTGTAAATCCGGTAAGAATATTTAAAAAAAAATTAAATTAATTTTTAGCATCGGCAAAATACTCTCGGATGATTAAATTTGTATTGATTTGTTTTTTAAATTTGTTTGATTTCACCATTGGTTGAAAATTGTGAAAACTGGAACCTACTAAGATACTACTACCTCAAGACCATTCCATTATGGGCACATCATTAAATTTTCTTACGATCCATGGTGAAGCTGTGATTGCTAATTTAAATATTAAATGCTAAGAACTTATGTAACTCACCTAATTAATAATTAAACCTTTGTATTATGAAAAATCTATTTACTCTATTCATTCTGCTTTTGATGCTGTCGATGCTCAATGCGCAGGACAAAAAATCTCAGGCTGAAAATTTATACCCTGAGGACTTATTTAAATACGATCAGGTACTTCCTCCAAGTCAAACTCCCGATCACATGCCCGATTGTGAAAACTACATTATGGATGTAATGTTTCAGGACGATTCCAAAGTAAGGATCAGGGATGGCGAACTTACTGATTTGTTAACCGATGCAACCGCGGGGGTTCAAAATATTCTGGGAAAGTTACCCTGGTTTGAATGGGAGCGGTTTTCGGAAGTTACCGAAGAAATCCTCGATCAGTTGAGTGAAAATGGCCATAGTCGTACCGGCCAGCAGGTTTATAACCTGAACAACATTTACAGACTCAGGGTTCCGGAGCAGGACAATATCTGGTCTTTGGCAATGGCATTGGAAAGTCTTCCTGGAATTATTTATGCCCGGCCTGTTCCAAAACCGGCCGAATTACCGGTTCCTCCAAATTACCTCAACAATCAGGGTTATCTCGATCCTGCTGACGACGTTCCTTCGGGCATTGATGCTGAATATGCATGGACAAGATCAGGAGGTACGGGTACAAATATCAAAATTTGTGATTTGGAATACAGTTGGAACTACAACCACGCCGATATTACCAAAGCAGTTGGTTCACAAATCAACTCCAATGTTGCCGACCCTTTCAACAGCAACCACCACGGTACAGCAGTTATCGGCATGTTGGTTTCAAATAGCAATGGCTGGGGCACAACAGGTGCCACCTATAATTCGTCATTACGCACCTGTGGAACTTATTACGGAGCTCCCACCCCTACTTATAATCCAGCAGGAGCCATTACTTTGTCGATTGCCAATTTAGTTGCGGGCGATATTATTCTGCTCGAACAACAATCCGACTACACAGGCAGTGACGGTTTTGTACCTATCGAATGGTATGGAAACTACAGCCCGAATGCACAGACCAACAACCCTGTGTATGCCGCAATTGTTAATGCAGTTGCCAACGGAATACATGTGGTTGAAGCTGGTGGAAATGGAAATGTGAATACCGGAAGTTTAACATGGTTCGGAAACTCAGGAGCAGTAATTGTGGGCGCAGGTGGCGGTTTTGCAGCAAACAACCTGAAAAAACTCAACTTTTCGAGTTACGGCCCCCGGTTCGATGTACAGGGATGGGGCGAAAATGTAACAACAACTGGCTATGGCGGCCTCTACAGTGCCGAAGGGCCGAATTACTACTATACCTCCTCTTTTAGTGGAACTTCGAGTGCTTCACCCATTGTTACAAGTGCCATCTCATGCTTTTCAGGCTACTGGAAATCCAATATTTCAGCCATTCCTCCTACTCCGGCCAATATGCGTGCAATTCTAAAACGACATGGCAGGCCACAGGTTGATCCCGGCGATGGGTTCATCGGAACCAGACCAAACCTTGAGGCCATGATCAAAGGCTACATGTATTGCACCGCTTCCGGTGGTTGCGACGAATACATCAGCAGGGTACAATTGGGAGATATCGACAATTCTTCTGATTGTGATGGTTATGTTGATTACACATCCATTTACTCCACTGACCTCCCGATAAACGTAAGTCAAACCCTAACAGTTACCAATGGCACTCCATATTCTGCAGATCAGTGTGGTGTTTGGGTAGATTGGAACAGGGACGGCGATTTTTCGGATGCCAGCGAAACCATTGCTGTAAGCGGAAATCCAGGTTACGGCCCCTACACTGCAACAATTACTCCGCCGGCCACCGCAACAGTTGGCGACGTGAGAATGCGCATAAGAATAACTTACACCGGGGTGATATCTGCCTGCGGTGCAACCACATACGGCGAAGTGGAAGATTACACCATTAGTTTGGCTTCCGCTGCACCCAATTATTGGACAGGAGCATTTAACTATTATTGGCACAATGCCGGCAACTGGTCACTGGGACATATTCCTACTTCCACAGAACGCGCTATTGTAACATCAAGCGGATATCACCCTCCCTCAACAGGTACAAACAACGAAACCATCGGGAGCCTGGAAATTCAGCCGGGAGCTTCCCTTAAAGTACACCAGGGACAATTAACCGTGAATCAGGACATGGATATCAGCGGGCAGCTTTGGGTTGATTACGGGGGTGCCGTGATGACCTGTTATGGAAACGTAAATTGGAAATCGGGAGCAACAGCCAACTTTCAACAACAAAATGTGTTCTGGGTACATGGAAACTGGGAGTTTCAGTCCGGTTCAAATGTGCAACTTGCAAATGGTATTGTTGATTTTATTGGAACCAGCACAAGTTGGATACGCGTTAATGCTTCAAATTCCAGATTTAAAAGGTTAGGAACATACAAAAGTTCAGGGGCATGGGCAAGGATCAGCGATCTCTCAACCTACGATTTATTTATCGACGACTACATTTACATCCATCCTGATGCAAAATTGGGAATATCTTCAAGTCATGATGTTTATTTTTTTGGCGAGATAATTTATCAAAACGGAGAATTTGATTTTACCGGAGGTTTCAATACCGGAACTTTCATCTTTGACGGAGTAAATCAAACCATATCAATGAATACTCCGGACGGACTGTTCAACAACGTAAAATTCAGTGCTACTGGAAGTGTAACAACTTCCGGTGCTTTTGATGTAGCCGGAAACCTAACCATCGAAAGTGGAAATTTCAATCCACTGGGAAATGTAATTACCGTTACCGGAAACTGGCAAACCAATGTTGGCCCCAATGGCTTCGTAGAATCCGGAAGCCGCATAATCTTTAACGGCCCCGGCCATCAATACATTTATGGCGATGAGAACTTCAACATACTTGAAGTGAACAATGGGGCAGCCTTAAGAATAAACAGCTCAGCATACGATGTAAGCTGTAATACCTACGACTGGACGTCAGGAGGAATTGATGTTGTAGCCGGCAATTTTAATATTCTCGATCTGGCTGACAATGGCTTGTATGGAACTTATTGGTGCAATAACAATGGAACACTTACGATAACTCAGGACGGCGCACAATATACCGACCTGAATGGAGAAATACACATTTTTGGAGGAACCATGACCGTAAATGGAGGGCTTGGTTCAAGCTACTGGCCTTATGCCAACGATGCCCTGATTGTAATGACTGGAGGTGTGCTGAATTTCGCTGATAACGCCATCAGATTGAATACCTCAACCTACACTTTTACCAGCGACATACAGGGAGGCACAATTCGCAGTCAATGGGGTTTCTGGGATTATAGAGGAGATTTTAACCCTTCTGGTGGAACTCTTGAATTTTATGGAAATGCAAATGCAAATATATTTCTGACACTTGGAAGTAATCTTTACGATCTGAGGATAAATAAAATTGCTGCGGAAAATAGTGCTCCTTTGACTCAAAATGAATTTATCCAATACCGCGATGGAACCAAAGAACCGGTAACCCGAGCCAATATGGTAACCGCAACAAGCGATCTGCTGATCTTAAACGATTTTACCCTTGACGGCGGAACTTTTACAGCACCCTCACTGATGCAAATCGGAGGAGACGATGGAGGCGACTGGATAAATAATGTGGGGCCCGATGCTTTTGTTGAAGGTACGGGCAAGGTTTCTTTTATCGGGCAATGGCAACAACAGTGTTCCTCCGAAGTGTTTAATGTACTGGAATTGAACAAACCCAATGGTGATCTTGAATTTCCCAATGGCACCGATGTGGAATGTCAGACCTTTCAATGGTTGAGTGGTGAAATGCGAATCTATGATGCCACCTTCACCGCATGGGATCTTTTCGATAACGGAATTTACGGCAAATACTTCCTGTCGGATGAAAACGCACTGGTAAATCTCTATCAGGATGATTTTCAGTGGATCGACCTGAATGGAAGAATAAGAATTGATGCAGGCACGATGAACATTTATGGCGGCTCTGGGTCGAGTTTTTGGCCATATCAGGCAAATGCTCAATTGTGGCTTTACGGAGGTGTCCTGAATTTTGCAGATAAGGGAATTTATATCAACGGCAGCTCTGCCTTTACCCTCGATACGGATATTACCGCCGGAGTAATCAAAACTGCAGGTGGATTTTATGGCAATGGAGATGAGTTTCAACCAACCGGAGGAATTGTTGAGCTTTATGGGCCAGATGACGCTTCCGTTGGCATTGATGGCCTGAGCTATTTTATGAATTTGCATATAAATAAAGAACCTGTTGACATGCCAGTTGGAAACTATAAAGCCATTCCATCCAAAGGGCAAACAGATGCCCCACAACGAATCGAGCCTGAAATTCAAAAATCAAGATCCAACATTGCTGCTGCTTTGACGAACTTTAAGGTTGAAAACAGTATGATCATCGAAAATGGCATTTTTGATGTTAGAACTTATGATGTAGTTATTGATCTTAATTTGGATATTTCGGGTACACTAAAAATGATGGATGTTGCAGGTTCCCTCACAACTTATCTGATTAATTGGCTTGATGGCTCTGAGGATATCATCGATGCAGGAAATATTTTTTGCTATTACTGGAATTTTTATGAGGGCACACTTGCACATTTAGGGACAGGAAACCTTGCCCATGTTTACTCGGGTTTTAACTTTTTGGATGAAGCCGGAGAAATTGGAAATATTCTGATGGGTGAGCCCGGATCAAAATTCACCTTTAATGAAAACCGCGGCTCAGCATTAAATACAGCAGGATATGCTACACTGCTAAGCGGATCGGATTGGTTTTTTAATGTACCCATAAATATCGGCACCGATTTTACCGTTGAGGATGGTGCCACATTTTCAATAAACGATAACCTTACTGTAGAAAATGATTTGAATTTGCAGGGTGAGATTATTTTTAATGGTGATTTGATGCTTGTCCATGGCGGAATTTCATGGCCCTCGACCGGATCGCTGACCATCAATGGCGGAGATGTAATATTTGATGCACCCAACCATCCCGATAAGGGCTGGGAATACATTTATGGTTACCTGGAAATGGCAGATGGTTTATTTGAAATAACTTACAACAGCATCAACTTTGAAAATTCTGCCACAACCAACATCAGTGGGGGGATTCTGCGAACGGGTGGCGCATTTGCAGCCATCGATCCCGGAGTGTTTGAACCTACAGGAGGTGCAGTTGAAATAATTGGTGAAGAATTGGATGAACTTATTTATTGCTTCAATGGTAACTATTTTTACAATCTTATTATAAACAGGGCACCTGACAGACCATGTCATATTGCTTACGGGGATCCTGTATTTATACAAAAAGACCTTACCATTCAAAATGGAGTTCTGAATACAGGATCAAGTAATCTTTTTGTCGGCAGAAACTGGACGAACAATGTAGGCCCTGAAGGGTTTATCGAAAATGCAAACCTTGTTACTTTCACAGGTACTTTCCAGGGGAGCATCCTCACCGATGAAACCTTTTACAACCTCAATATCGACAAATCGTGGGCAGGCAACAATGATGTGGTGATTGCCGACGGATCCACAATTGGCGTTCTCAACGACCTGAATGTACAATTTGGCGGACTTCAAGTCGGCTCAGGTTCAATTTTGGATATCGATAAAAATATAGCTCTTTGGAATAATGGCCTGCTGTATGTTCAGGATTTTACAAGTGCCGATATTTTTGTTGGCGGGAACTGGGACAATCAAAATACTGCAAACAACAATACAAAAGGATTCTACCCGGGCCATTCGACAGTAACCTTTGACGGGGCAATAAATCAGGAACACAATTCTGCCGCAGCCATCCAAAATTTCTATAATATGATCATCAACAATAGTGATGAATATTTGATGCTGGGAAGTTTCACGCAATTTTTTGGAGACGTTCAGGTAATTGACGGAGCTTTTTGGGATAATTCAAATACCTATTTTCACTATTTTCATGGAGATGTTACTGTTGAACCTGATGGAGCATTTTTACCCAACAGCATGATAAGTTTTATTGGAGCCAATGATGCTGTATTCCTCGATAATTCCACAGGCTCATCCTACCTGGACAATGATGTATGGATTGAAAAGGATGCATCATCAACTACGCTGCAATTGGAATCCAGGATGAAAATCTTTGCCGATGCTAACCTTCATGTATTTTCAGGAACATTAAATCTTAACGGAAATTATGTTAGATGCGTCGGAAATGTTAACATTTATGAAGATGGAACAGTAAATATTGATTCCGGCGCCTGGCTCGAAGTTGGGAGAGATAAAACACTTTCGGTTCAAAACGGTGGAGTACTTGAGGTGTTGGGTTCATCAGGTGCACCTGCAATGATAACTGTCTGGAATTCCTCGCTTGGATATAAATACTTTTTCAACGTAGAATCAGGAGGAACAATCAGCGCAGATAATGCTGTTTTTGAACACATGAAAGGTCCCAATGGAGTAAATATTCAAAACGGTGCATTAATAGATCCTGTAAATTGTTTCAACAACTCTGAATTCAGGAATGGAGATGGTACTGCTGGCTCATCGCTGCTTACCATAAACAACAACCAGATTTTGACAATTTCGGAGGCTTCCTTCCCTATCACTTCTGCGACCTACAATGTTGCCAAAAGCATGAATCAGGGACATATCACATTTGAAGATTACACAGGAGCCTTTGCCGGCGAAGATCACGATTTTGACCCAAACAACCTGATCGACTGGTATGTGCCAACTCTTGAAGTTTATCCACCAAGCCGCAATGTCAGTGCATCGGCAGGATCCACAACTTTTGGCATCACATCCAACCTCAACTGGACAGTATCAGAAAGTGTTGCCTGGTTCAGCGTTTCACCAGTGAGCGGAAATGGTAATGGCACTATAACAGTTAACTACCAGCAAAACACCTCTCTTATCGCACGAACAGGTCAAATTACGATCTCTGCACCCGAAGCCCCGGCAGTGGTAGTTACTGTAAACCAAGCCGGTGCAAATGCCATCTTAAGTGTAACTCCGTCAAACCGCGATGTTGCCCCTACAGCAGGCAACACTACTTTTTCAATCTCAGCAAACACCGGCTGGACAGTGAGCGAAAGTGTTGCATGGTTTAGCGTTTCGCCGGCAACGGGCAACGGAAACGGAATTTTAACAGTAAATTACGGCGAAAATGCCACAGGAGCATCAAGGATTGGAAATATTACCGTTACAGCCACAGGTGGATCGCCTACGCAAACAGTTACAGTAAGCCAGGAATCTTATCCCACCCATTTGGTAAGTTTACCCGAAGGCTGGAGTGGCCTGTCGAGTTATATTATGCCTGTAAATAATGATATAGGGGATGTTTTTGATCCCATATCCGGAAATTTTGAAATTGCAGCTACCATGTCAGGAATGTATTACCCGGCTGGTCCTGTAAATACAATAGGCGATTGGCTCAGCCAATCGGCTTACAAAGTAAAAATGAGCAGCCAGGCTGTTTTGCCGATCATAGGAAACGAAGAAACCAACAAAACCTTTGCATTAAATTCCGGCTGGAACCTTGTACCGGTCATTTGCAATGCCCCTGTAAATGTTGTTACTTTATTTTCAGGAACCAATTTGAAAATCCTGAAGGATGTGGCCGGGCTGGGGATTTACTGGCCTGAATTTGGAATCAACACCATTGGCGATGTGCTACCCGGAT
>JAIOZV010000115.1 GCA_021740425.1 Bacteroidales bacterium
GGGACCCAGATATAAATCGCCTGAAATATTGAGAGTCTGGTGATTTTCAATAACTGAACCCGATCCTGACGAAGTACCTCCCAAACTAACATTGCCATTTATATTGATTGTGCCTTGCCCGTTTATGATGCTTCCGCCACGAGTTAAAATGGTAGTGATATTGCCATTGATCGTTAGCATTCCCCCAATCTGTGGCGCGTCTAATATGGTTGGGCTTTCAAAACCGGCACCCTGTTCAATATTATTATTGATAGTTAGGTTACAGGTATTTGTTATTTCCATACCATAGCTAAGCATTCGAATGATACAGTTGGTATTGCCTGATCCGTCAAGAAAGGTTCGGCCTTGAGTTGATAAAATGAATTTTCCTGTACCGTTATGCGTACCATTGTTGGTGTAATTGGAAGTTAAACCGGAAGAAGTTGTCCCCAATAGATCAAAAGTGCTGTTATCCAATATTGCACCCACCTCGATAGTAACATTTTTTACGGTAGCAATAACATCCAAGGTTACCGTATGTCCGGTTGAAATGACAATGTCATCATTTGGTGCGGGAGCAACGCCACCCCAGGTGGCAGCATCGGAATAGTTGCCCGACTGTACTGAAGTTCTTACGGCAGCATACATCATGCTTTGAAAGCAAAGCAGTGTTAGCAAACTTAAAATAAGTAGTTTTCCTTTCATTGTAAATGTGTTTTAATGTGAATAATTTGAATATTTAGATGAATTTTTTTCTAAGCGCAGATTTCCGTAAATCCCTTGGGTTGTTGCTGTGTATGAGTTCAAAAAAAGGATGAACCACAAGTGATTTTCTGTTAAAAATGTAAGTCTTCGTTTCATGATGATGATTTTTAAATATTAAACTTATCGTTCCGGCCATTTGTGAATTTCTATTTATCCTTGTTTTTGTTTGTTGGAGAATCCTGAGTTGGTGGAATAATTTTTTTTATTATTCCAGTCTGAATTTCCAGACGCTTAATAAACCTTTCGGTTTCGATCAGATTTTTCTGTGTGAGGGAGTTAATCATCTGGTCTCCGAAAGATTCATTAGTTATTTCACTCCCCTTTTTTTTCTTACTTCTTGCCACTTTTCATTTCTTATTTGTCTGCTGCAAAGGAAGGTTCGCATTCGTCGTAAAACAAATATTCTACCTCTACTTATCATCAATAATAACAAAATGCACCTCTACATTTACTGAGCAAATGCAATTAAATGCCTCTTAATTAAGTCTTTAATGTTGTGACATAATTTGTCGGCAAATGATATAAGGCTTCAATGCAGTGGTTTTCTGTAAATCGGACTACAAAAATGTCCTGACTACACTCATTATCAATGCCATGTATTCAGCACCAAAATAATCTGTGGAAAATGTTAGAAAGGTTCAGGAATAAAATCGTTTTAGATTTGTGAGAGGAAAGTAACCAGATTAACATCTGAATTGGAAATACCCAGCTTTTTTCTGAGGCGGTAGCGGGCGTTTTCGAGGGTGGGAATACGTTGCCCGGTTAATTCGGAGATGTCTTTTGACGACATATTCAGTCGAAGAAAAGCACAAAGTTTTAATTCATTTTGCGAAAGATCAGGATACTTTTGCAGGAGCGACTCATAAAAACCAGCATGCACTTCCTGGAAACGTGTGGAGAATTCTTTCCAGATTTTATCACCTGAGCTGTGGCTGATTTTATGACCTACTTTGGCTAATGCAGATTTTGTTTCGGCAGTTTTTGCACCTTTTCCTATTTCTATGAGATTTTTTGAAACATCAGCCATCATCTCACTGTTTTTAATCAACGACATCAAATGGATGGTCAGCTCTTTATTTTTAAATCCAAGTTCTTTTTCGATGGATAATTTTTCGATGGCTATTTTTTTTGCTTTTATCCGATGACGCGAAAATAGTAAGGTTAAAATAACCAGTCCTGAGACCAAACTTATAAAGACAATGACATAGAGTGTGTTTTTAGCTTGCTGTGCCAGTTGTTTTTCATATTCTACTTTCTCATACCTGTATTGTAATTCGAACTTAGAAATCATCGACTCATTTTTAGCAGCAGTCAAGCTATCTTTTGCGATGCTTTCAATAACAGAATATCTGTAAGCAGTTATGGTATCATTTTGCTCAAGGTAAATTCCATGCAAACTGTTGGCTGCCCTGTAAATTACCATGAAATAATTATTATCCATGCCGGTTTTAAGAGCTTCTGAAAAGAACCCAACGCTTTTCCAAATACTGTCAATCTCATAATAGCATTGCCCAAAAGCAAGATAACAACTCGCCATCTGGAGTTGATTATCCAGTTTGGAATAAAGCACTAAAGCATGGCTAAAACTATGAATTGCTTTGTCATACTTTCCCTGTTTTAATTCGGCAAAGCCAATATTGAAAATCTTGATACCCTGCGAAAGTGTATTACCTAATTGTTCTTCAATGAGTAACGATTCATTTAAAAAGACCAATGCTGTATCGTAATTTTTTAAATCAAGGTAAACCACTGCAATATTGTTTAGTTGCTTGGAAATTAGTTTAAGATTCCCAATTTGTTTTGCGAGCTCCAGGGCTTTGTTCAAATAATCCAACGCTTTTTCGTACTGCTTTTGAGTATAAAACAAATTCCCAACATATCCCATCGATTCAGCAATACCGGCTTTATCATTTATCTTTTCAAACAATTTCAGGCTTTCAAAAAACATCTCGGAACTTTTATCGTAAGAGTTTAACTCAAAATAAACCCTCCCGATAAGAATCAACGAATTTCCCGTTTCCTTTTCCATCTGAAAATTTATCGCCAGTTCTCTCGATTTTAGAGCTGACTCCATCGCTTCATTGTAATCACTTCGCAGAAAGTAAATATTACCTAATTGAAGCAATGAATGAATTTTTCCTTGCGTGTTTTTCTGATTTTCTGAAAGATTATATGCTAAATCAGCATATTGCAATGCTTTTTCACTATTAGTGTCTTCACATTCCTTCGATATTCTCAAAGCCTCTGCAATCATTTCATCGGGCTCTGAAAAATTTGTTGAGAGTAGCGTAAGGCTATCTTTGATATTAGTAAGCTGAGACCAAAGCACCAAAGGTATCATCCAAATAAATAAAATAGTTATGATGTTTTTTTTAACCCCGGTCATAGGTATGTCGCCTTTAATGATGGGCAAAGTTACATTTTTCATTAAATATGATGCACGAAGCTTTCATTTGAAAAAATGCCCATAGAAGGTTTTATAAGCTAATCCATTAGTTATTCAATGTTTTGGCACTACTTTCTTTGTTTTTATCTGCAAATACTTCACGCAATGTATTTGTTTAATAAAAAACAAATGCATTTACTATTAAAAGTATTGAGGTAAAAAAAAACCCTGCCTTATGAGGGGCAGGGTTTAACCTAACGTTTATGAAAAAAAGCTACCTCACTACGAGCTTTATAATTTTATTGAACTGTGCAGCATTGATTTTAACGAAATAAATTCCGCTTTCGAGGTTGCTGATATTCAATGTAGTTTCAGAATCCTGAACCAGAGTTTCCAGTACAACATTTCCTTTGGTGTCGATAATAGTAACTTCGGCAGTGTTGAATTGTTCATCCTTGATGTTGATTACCACAACATCTGAGGCAGGATTTGGATATACCTCAACCTCGTTGGCTGTAATATTTCCTATGCCTGTAGTTCCCAGAGTTATAGATTTAACTGCTGAAAGACTTTCAGAATAGAAGTTTCCTGAGGCATTCTCAAGATTGTAATCCCATTCAACATCCAAAGAAATCTCTTCACCATTTGTCATCATGCGGAATGAAATGTTTTCGCCTTCGGTAAAGCCGTCTTTTTCGATGGTAGTTGCATCATCACCAAACAATATCATGACCTGGCTTTTTGCCGAACCATCAATTACCAAATACCCGCAAAGTGCATTGTTTTGATCGAAGGCTCCAATCATGTCGCCTTTGTTCGACGAAACAAGAGCTTCGGCAGGGAATGAAACCAATTGTGAAGCAGGCGACATATTGATTTGTCCCCAGGGAGTTTCGATACTGTTGATTTGAGAGAAAGCTGACGATGCTTCTTTCCCATCACACATTGGGAAGTTTAAGGTGATTGGGTTAGCAATCTTCATTTTATAGGCTTTACCGGGTGTTAATGTTTCGAGGGTATAAACTCCTTGTGCAGGCCAGAATACTTGTGTGCCGATGAGATCCTGAACAATCACGATATCATCCATAACATCTGTAAATAGCGCCATGGCATCCACATCACATTCGCTTGGAACCGGCAGGTAATACCATCCGGCGTTCTCCAGAACAAGCTCTCCTGAGGCAAAATCGGCGCCACATATCTCAAAGGGCATATCCTCAGTTACTTTCATAACATAACCTGAAGTACTATTCCAGTCGCCCATGGTATTTACATTCTCACCAGGCCAGTAAACCTGTGATAAGTTTCTCAGAATGGTGAGTTCGTTAACCATAGGAGCAAACATAGTTTCCACATCGGCATCCATCGGAACGATATAGCTTGATATGCTGTTCCAACCCATGCTTAAGGAATAATACTGGCAGTACATCACCTGCAGCGATGTGAGTGCTGAGAGGCCAAAGTCAGCAAATTGTCCCTGATTAGGTTTGGTTGTATTATAGGTTGCTCCGGCAGGATATTCAGTCCAGGTTGCGCAGGTATGCATTCTCCACCTGAAGGTTTCGCCGGCAGCAAAACCGTCTTTTTCAGGAGTTGTCGGGTCATTACCATAAGCGTTTACTACAGCACCTCCGGTTCCGAAAGGACCACCCCATTGTCCGGCACCCCCGCAAACTTCTTCACCATTTTCATCCAAATAAAATACACCGATCCAGTCGCCGTTTTCGAGTGATTCGCCGAAAATATTTACATCTGCTGTTGCAGGAATACTGATATTATGTACCAATCCGGTTGCCTGAACGCTCCATGGGCTTTCGCAAGGCAAATTGGGATTGTGTACAATAGGCAGAGAGAAAGCAGCCTCAGAAGTACCCGTTGTGTAAATAGTTTGTACACCATAAGTGTAACCTTCTTCGGGTTGTGGCCATTCGCCATCAATATATTCGTTACCCATAACAGGTTCATCGTTTATTTTTACCCATGATGACCAGTTGTTGATGTCGCTGTAAGGTCCACGGAAAATGTTGTAACCATCGTTGGTGCGGCTTGTTTCAGGAGCTGCTGTAACGATATCCACATCAATCTGGAAAGTAAAATCATAGTCAGGGAATTCCTCTGATACCAGATATGGTGGAGCACCCTCATACATAATGTATCCAAAGTTTATACCCGTTCCGGCTGTCCATGAATCGCTTGCAAGATAGTCGGTAAGATCAGTATTTGTGCCATCCCAGTATGCCATAGCATAAAACACACCACCTTCAAAAGTGATATTTGGAACATCAACTACGGTCCAACCGTCGTGCACAGTTTCAAATGGTTCACTTGAATAGAAAACGTTTCCTTCCGTATCAACCAGGTCAAGCCTTACCGTTCCTGAAGTTTCACCATATTGTTTCCAGTACAGAGAAACCTGGGTTATTGTTCCGGGATCCATCTCGTAAATGTTTCCAAGCCAAACTTCTTCACCAATATCAGCTGTGTACCCATTGTTGATTACATAATCGAATGTTAAAAGGTCAGACACACCATCCAAAGGTGAATTCCAGTTAACTTTTACAGTTCCCGGATTTACTTGCTCTGCCTGTGTATAAAATGGGCTTGTGTTAAGCTCCGTCAGATAAAGCGTGTAAAGGTTGTAGTCAACATCAGTTACTGCAACATTTGAATAGGTGTATGTTTGATAGCCGGGCATGGTAACAGTAACAGTGTACGTTTTTGCACCGTAAACATTTTCGAATGAGAAATTACCATCAACATCTGTGGTGGTTGCATAGTTTTCGTATCCGGTTAATGTAACTTCAGCGCCTTCCAGACCCAATGAGTAATTATCGTTACCTACTACATTGCCATATACTGAAACGAGTGGCAATAGTTCCATATTAAAATTGAGGATATTGTTTTTTTCCTGAAAGAGAACAATATTCTGATTGTTATCATAATAACCAAATTGAGATGCTCTAATCAAATTTTCCCATGCAAGCAGGTCTGTAAAAGAGTAACTTCCGTTTGCAGCAGAATAGGTTTCATTTTCAAATCCTACAACTTCAATCTTAACACCTTCAAAGGGGGCTGTGTTTTCGTCGTAAACATGACCTGCAAGGGTTGCCGTACCTACCGTACCAATGTAAAACGTGGTTTTTGGTGTAAAGGACACGAAGTTAAGATTTGGATTCGAACCAATAGTCATCGGGTCGAGTGGCGGGTCCCAGGATGTTAGATATGAAACTGTGTTATCAGCGGCAGGTTCCTGACTGAGGCCTAACCACTGAACGCCAGGATACCAGTCATTAGAATAAGGCTTAAAGAACAATACACAAAGGTTACCACCCTGGTAATCATAAGGTGCAATAAATGGGATATACAACTGTTGGTTAAGTCCCATTTGTAAATCAATATTTGCTTCTGCAACTTTGGTAAGTTCACTACCATTAATGTATCCGCCGGTCAGGTCATCCAACTCAGTTTCGCCCACCCATATTTCTATCGGAACGTTAAGGGTTGGTGCTGTGTTGATGTTGTTGTATTCATATGCAATTCCGGTAATGAAGCCAGTAATGTCAGTTGGGTTTATCATGGTAGACGGGTAAATAACCTCACTAATGCCTGAGGCCTGTCCCAAACTACTTGGAATGTTATATTCTTCCGTTGTTCCGTCAGCAACAGTAACAGCAATTGTACCATTTACCTGCACATAAACCGGCCTTACAATAGAAGTATTATTATCTGGTTTTTGGTCACCAGGCAATTCTACGACTGCATAAACCTCTGTAGGTCCAATTTTATCAAAAGTAACCGATAAAGTATGCGTTTTCTCTTGCAGTGAAGCACACGCAATACCAGGAACTGAAGCCATTTCCACATCACCACCTTCGGCAACTTGCATTATCTTAACTGTATAATCACCATTGACCATAGCGTTTACACCATTGTTTTTAACAGTTACATTGTAGTTAATTGGTGTATTCTTGGATGGTGTTGGGTTGGGGTTGAATTCAGCCATTTTCATGTCGTTGTCAAAATAGAAGAATTCGATACCAACGCCAATTACAGCATCAATTACAACATCACTTCCCCATGACCAGACAACATCACCAACATTGATAAATCCAATGTAGTTTTCGCCAGCAGCAGCACTTACATCTATTTGATAAGGTTTGTATTGAGGACTGCCTGCAAGGTCTATATACTCAAGTAATTGCCATTCACCGGTTGTGCCATTCTTCCATGCCACCTTCAGGTTGCCTGGCCACCACAATGAAGTTGCAGCATAAAATGTGAGCATATCACCATCGTGTATTACCAATTTTGGCGTTACAAGTGTATCCTCATTAAATGTTTCAACATAACTGCCTGCAGCTCCTGTTCCTGAATATGGATTTGTAGAACCGATCCAGCTTGGGCCGGGTGTCCAGTCTTCGGGCGGAAAATACCCATCATCAAACATTTCGATAAACCAACCATTGAGGTAAACATAGTTATTTACGGTTAAAAAGTTGTTTTCAGGAGTATCACCTGAGTCTTCGGGAACAGCAGCTTTAATTATAACTTCACCAGCTTCGGTAAATTGATGCACATAACTTACGGTTGCAGATTCTGTTGGGTTAACCGATCCTGTATTTACAGTTCCCACAGGATTGTCGTTTACATAAAAAGTAACATCCTTTGATTGTGCAACAGAACCGATATTGCGAACCGTTGAGGTAAAAGTAATATCACGGTCAGTGAAAATGAGGGTTGGGGCAATAGTGAAAGCTGTTACTTCAAAGTCGTCGGCAGGTTGTTCGTAGCAAGAAACAAGTGCTGTCCAGCCTTCAACCTGATCCCAGATAGGGCATGCATATCTTATTGTAATTGCTCCGGTTTCGCCGAGGGCTTTTATAATTTCAGGCTTATCACCATAATCTCTCCAATCGTTTTGAGTCCATTTTCCAATAACTGGTGAATTCATATCCGGGCCGTCAAAAACCTGAAAGGGTTTAACTTCGGGCCATCCATCAGAATGTGAAATATCCCAAACACCAAAGAACTCCAGTTTAATTTTTTTACCAGCTTCACCAGGGTAGAAGGTAATTACGCCATTATCACCAGGCATAATATCGCCACTGACGCCGCCCATATCAGTAAATGTACCTGAGCAGGTTGTGTAACTTATTGTATCGCCATTAACCATCGGATAAATCTCACCATAATTTACAACTTCAACCGTCATTGTATCATTGGCAGGTTTTTCATCTCCAGCCAGCATTGTTTTAGCCTGAAAGATATAACTGCCTGTAGCGGAAAGGTCAGCAGTAGCAGTAAAAGAAAAATCAACTGCTACTTCAGGCTCAAGTGAAAGGCTTCCAACATTTTCGATTACCCATGCGCCACCATTTAACTGGTAAGCAACATCAAAACTGGTTTGTGTGTTTTTACCCTGATTTTTGATTGTAATGGTTACAGTTTCTGTAGCTGTAAGCGAGCCGGTTTCCGGGTTTGTAATTGCAAGAACAGCAAGGTCGTTATTATAAGCTTCTCCATAAAGAGCAAACCTGTTGTCGTTGGCATAGCCAAAAGGAGTAACCAATGTACTTGGTGTCCAGTCGGTGAATGTTCCATAAAATCCACCAGCCGGGTTACGCCAGTGCCAGGGTTCCCAGTTGGTATTGGTTTTGTCCTGCCAGCCCCATTGTCCTACTTTATCGTAACCATCGTGAATTTGGAAACTAATCCAGTAATGACCTTCGGTGAAGGTTAGTGGGGTTGGGAAGGTAAAATTGTAATAACTTTCATGCTCATCACCTGTAAACCATTCTTCAGCATAAAAGTTGGTTTCTTCGCTGTAGCCATCAATAAGTGCACCTGGCATTCCACCATCGTCTTCATAAATGGCAATGTCAATTTTTTCGGCCTGACCCGGGCTATCCGGCCACCAGGTACCCCAAACGCCAAAAGAACCCACTACCCAGGTTTCACCTGTTGGAACCTCGAAATCATCAGCACATTCGCTGGAGAGATCGGCGCTTGCCTCATCGGTAAAAAATTGCGATACAATGTATCCACCATATTCTTCATCTGCTGACTGATCATAAATAACGTCACCAAATCTGACATTCAACTGGTGCTGGCTGGCCTTTTGTGGCTCGCCATAATTGGTACGTTGGGCCATAGTGTTCAATGAAACACCAATGCCGAGGAGTAAAACAATGAATAAATAAACCTTTTTCATAATTAATCTCTGTTTTTGTTAGTATTAAGTGACTTGAGAATTTTCTTATAAGCCTCAGATTTTGTCCGGGCATCATCGATCAACTTTTTGAGACTTTCCTCAGTTGTTTGAGGAGTGTCCTTTTTTTGATCTCTATGTTTTTTTGGTGATGGCATATCTGCTGATTTTCGATGTTGCAAATAAAAGTCAGGGGGAGGTCTGATTGCAACTATTTTGAGTTACAAAACATTTACTTATTCAAATGTATGCTTACAAAAGCATATCAAAGGGCTTACATTAGCTATACAATAACACGAAAACACCAAAGAATCAGATGGATATGCTCAATAAATCAGAGTTGCTGAAACAGGAAAGCTGTGGTGTTTTTGAAAGGAAAACAATAATTATTGGGTCTGAAAACAATTAAATTTGCAAATGGCAGCTTAAATTGATTCAAGAAAAGCTATCAGGTTTTCGTCAGAGTCCAGATCCAGTTTTTTTCTGAGCCTCGAACGAGCCACCGTTAAACTGTTTATGCTTTGGTAGGTAATGGCTGATATTTCCTTGGTTGACATGTTCAAACGAAGGAAAGCACAAAGCCGTTTTTCGTTTGCCGAAAGATTTGGGAATTTTGTGTTGAGGGTATTGTAAAACTCGTTGTGAACCTGTTGGAAACGGATTTCGAATTCCTTCCAGATCTCATCCTCTGTTGAGGATTGCAGTTCACGGATTATTTCATCGATTATTTTTTGATTTTCCTTTTTAAAGGTTAGTTTTGATTTGATGAGCTTTTCAGAAATTTGAGAAATCAATTCATTTTTTCTGATCATATACATTACATTGGTTGCCAGTTCCTTGTTTTTCAACTCCAATTCTTCCTTGAGAGTGTTTTTTTCCAGATTCAAACTTTTGTTTAGCAAGGCATTTCTTTCGGCTTCAATACGGTGCCGTTTGCTTTTTCCTTGTTGCAGGTAAAACAGAAGAATCAGGATAACAAGTCCCATGGCAATAAACACAATCACAAGAGTATAGATTAATTCGCGTTGATTTTGCTGGATTTCAATCTCCTTTTGTTGCATTCGCGCAACACTCATACGCTTATCAAACTTTTCCTGCATCTCAAGCTGTGTAACCATTTGTACCTTTTCAAGATCAAGAAGGCTGTCGCTGAGGGTTTTAAATTGCATGAGTGTTTGGTAGGCCTTTTTATGTTCACCAATGGTATCGTAAATTCGCCTGAGCATATCAAGTGAAATTGCTGCAGAATGTCCAAAGCCGTACTTATCGGCCAGGTCGTAGGCTATCATAAAATTTTTCTTTGCTTCGCTGAATTTCCCCACATACATATAGCAATTTCCCAGGTTGTTGTATCCCTGACTCAGGCCTCTGAAATAGTCCGACTCCCTGCATGCCTCAATGGCCTTCAGGTTCATCTCGAAAGCTTTTTCGATGTCACCTTTTTCTCTGGCAACAATCGAAAGATTATTCAACAGGACACCATAATTGGTTTTATCTTCTTCATCGAGGTATTGCAGGGCTTTGGTAAAGTAAAATTCGGCTTTTTCAAAATCCCTGACTTTTGCATGAACCGCACCGGTATTTAGATTAAACCTGAAATATTCCAGGAACAATTCTGAGGAATTTTGAGCCCTTTGGAAATTATTCAGATAATCGAGCCCATTTTTGAAAATGGTAATCGCTTCATTATATTTTTCGGTATTGTAAAAAATGATCCCAATGTTGCTGGTTACCACAAGGTAATCCTTAATATTGGCTGAGTCCTGAAGCACACCGGTTTCGGTTTCCATCATTTTTTTTGCATCAAAGAGCATTTGCAGCGCCTCAGGGTATTTGCCAATATTTTGAAGAATCAGGGCTTTGTTGTTAAGGGCTTTAGCTTTTAATATCATTACGGGATATTGATTTAAAAGTATATCAGCTTCTTCAAGAAGTAGAAATGCAGAATCAGGCTCAGTATCAAGGATGAGCCTGGAAAAATCGATGATAGCACTCAGTCTGAGGGAATCGTTTGTGCCTGAATTGATGATCTTAAGCAAAGAATCTTTGGAAATGTCATTGCCGGATCCATTACCCACCCACACCAATAAAAATGCTATTGAAAAAAAATATCTGAGCCGGTTCGGAAATAATTTGTTCAAAGTAAGTGATTGTAGTTATGATCTCAAAATTAATAAAAAACAGATAAGTCACTCTGTGTAAGGGCATTTAAGTTTTTTTAAGTTTTTGGGCTGATGCATCTGTAATTACTCCTAATGAGTACAAATCAGTATGAATGGTTCAATGCATTTTAAAAAACTTAAGCTTTCACCATTAAAAAGTGCTTGATATTGGCCTCAACAAACATTTCTCCTTCTTCTTCAAACCCCTGTCTTTTATAATAATTTACGGCTTTAAGCTGAGCATGCAGATAAATTTTCTCTTTTTTCTCTGATAAATCCTCCAATACTTTTTTCAGCAGAATGGTTCCCATGTTTTTGTTTCTGAACTCCGGCAAAACAGCGAATCTTTCCAGTTTAATTCCTTTGTGGGTTTTTCGCCAGCGGGCTGTTCCGATGGCTAATCCATTGTGCTGCAAGAGGTAAAAATGCGAATCTTCCTCATTTTCAATTTCCAGGGTTCGTTCAACCTGCTGTTCTTCAATGAACACTTTCTGTCGTATTTCGAGTGCTTTTTTGTATAATTCTTTATCAGAATGTGAAAATGGAATAATCTGTATCATTTTTATTAAAATAAAAAAAAGCAACCTTTTGATTAAGATTGCTTTTGAGGTTGAAAATTATTTTGCTATTGATTTCTTTTACCATCGTAAGCCCATTTCAGGTAAATCGAGCCCCAGGTAAAGCCGCCACCAAAAGCGGCAAGAATAATATTGTCGCCCTTTTTAAGCTGATCTTCCCATTCCCACAAGCAGAGAGGAATAGTTGCAGAAGTGGTGTTACCGTACTTTTGTATGTTGATCATTACCTGATCCTTGTTTATTCCCATCCTTCGTGCGGTGGCTTCAATTATCCTCAGATTGGCCTGATGCGGCACCAGCCATGCAAGTTCTTCCGGCCGGATGTTGTGTTTTTTCATCATTTCCACAGATACATCAGCCATTCTTGAAACAGCAAATTTAAACACTGCCTGTCCTTCCTGGTAAATAAAATGTTCGCGTGCATCCACAGTTTCGTGTGAGGCCGGCTTAACAGATCCGCCTGCTTTTTGATGCAAATGAATCCGGCCTGATCCATCCGATTGATGTATGGAATCGATTATGCCAACATCTTCGAAGGTAGGTTCGATAAGCATTGCGCCGGCAGCATCTCCAAAAATTACGCAGGTGGTGCGGTCGGTATAATCAACTATGGATGACATTTTATCTGCCCCAACAAAGATCACTTTTTTATAATTGCCCGATTCGATGTACATGGCTGCAGTGGTAAGCGCATATATTTGTCCTGAGCATGCTGCATTCATGTCGAAGTGAAAAGCATTCTTAATGCCTGCTTTATCTGCAATAATGTTGGCTGTTGCCGGGAATTGCATGTCTGGGGTAACAGTAGCGCAAATCAGCAGATCAATTTCATCAGGATGGGTATTTGTTTTTTTCAAGAGGCCTTTTACAGCTTCCGCGCCCATATCGGAGGTGCCTTTTCCTTCACCTTTAAGTATATGACGGGTTTTTATTCCGGTTCGGGTTGTAATCCATTCATCATTGGTGTCAACCATGGTCGACAGTTCCTGATTTGTAAGAATATAATCGGGAACATATCCATGAATACCTGTAATTGCTGCCCTGATTTTTTGCATATTTTTAAATCTTTATTAACGAGTGTATTTCTGCAGCGCTCGTTTAATCTTACCGGCAAGCTTTGCTTCGTAGATTTGTTTGGAAAGTAAGATCATATTTTTTATTGCAGCCGGATTTGAAATGCCATGACCCAGCACTACGGCTGAGTTTACACCCAAAACCGGGCTTCCTCCATAAATTTCATAATTGAAGCGTTCAATATAATCATCCATCAAATTTCTTT
>JAIOZV010000116.1 GCA_021740425.1 Bacteroidales bacterium
ATAGAATGAAGGTGCGATGAAACGAAGGAACGAAAGTACGACGGAACGATAGAATGAAGGTGCGATGAAACGAAGGAACGAAAGTACGACGGAACGATAGAATGAAGGTGCGACTGAACGAAGGAACGAAAGTACGACGGAACGATAGAATTAAGGTGCGATGAAACGAAGGAACGAAAGTACGACGGAACGATAGAATGAAGGTGCGATGAAACGAAGGAACGAAAGTACGCCGGAACGATAGAATGAAGGTGCGATGGAACGATTGAACGAAAGATGCCATTATTCAACATATTTGTTGTAAACTGCTTTGATTCCTTCATCAAGTGAAATTCTGTGGTTCCAGTTTAATGCGTTCAATAAATTAACATCTAATTGTTTCTTCGGTGTGCCATCAGGTTTAGTGCTATCCCATTCTATTTCGCCCTTAAAACCTACAATCTCTTTAACGGTTTCCGCCAGGTCTTTAATCGTAAGATCAATCCCTGTGCCGATGTTGATGTGGGTTTGCTGCATTTCGTCATAAAGTGTTGGCGCTTCCACGTTTTCCATGAGGTGTATGCAGGCGTCGGCTATGTCGTTTACACTGAGGAATTTGCAGCAGGCCAATCCGACTACTTTGAATCAGATCAATGGCAGCTTAGGGTTTTCGGCAGATAATATATAATACCCAGCGATGTACGGTGTATTATCATTGATTTGCCATTAACCATTTCCATACAGGGATGGTTTGGATATTTGTGTTGGTGTTAGTAAAATCAGATTCTGTGTTATAGGTAATGAGCAGGCCGCGATTGAGTTGATGCAATTGCATGGCTTCCTGTAATCCGTCATATTGGCGACTGAGGTTGGATTGATCAGTTACCCATGCCACTTGTATGGCTTCTGTAATATTCAGCCCTTCCTTCACCAAAAAATCGCATTTGTTTTTGCCTGCATGATAATAAATCTCTTTTCCACGACGGAGCAATTCGATAAAAACAATGTTTTCGAGCACACGCCCTTTGTTTTGAGAAAAATTGAACCCCAGGTGGTTCGAAATGGCTGGATCAATTGTATATACTTTTTTTGGATTCATTATTTGTTTCTTCACGGAAAAATCGAATTTCTTCAGGTAAAAGAAAAGGTAAGATTGTTCATAATACCAAAGGTAATCTTTGATGGAACTCAGACTTTTTACTCCTGAAATATCCTGCAATGTTGCGTAGGAAAAGAGTTTTGCCGCATTTGAAGCAAAAAATAACCCGATTTGTTTAATTTCATTTACCTGGCTTAGCCTGTAGCGAGAAACAATATCGCGGTAAAGGATATCCTGAAAATAACTGTTTATGAGTTCGAGATCGTTTTCTCTCACCACAAGCGGAAATCCCCCGGTTATCAAATAGTGGTTAAAATCTTTTTGTATGAGCGCTTTTTGTTTGCTTGTAAGCCGTTCCTGATCATAAGTTTTGCCTTTAAAAGACAAATACTCCCTGAACGAGAATGGAAAAAGTTCCAATACCTTGTTTCGTCCGGTGAGGCTGGTGGATATTTCGGAACTGAGTAATTTCGCATTCGAACCTGTAACAAAAAGCTTTGTACCCTTTTCGTACATTCGGTTGACGAATTTTTCCCAGTTGTTGATATTTTGAATTTCATCGAAAAACAAAACAGGCTCGTTTCCATGAATTTCGATGTGCAGATTGTAAATCTGTTCAAGAATTTCTATATCCGGGATAATCCGTTCGTCATCGAAATTGAAATAGCAATAGGCAGTTTCATCCAGTTTCATTTTTTCCTTGATCAGGAAAAGCAAGGATGATTTTCCACAACGTCTGATACCTGAGATAATGACTACCTGTTGGGTATCGATATAGGTCCCGAGATCTATTTCCCGATCGATGAGGTGATGTTTCTGCTGATTAAAAACCTCATTCTGATCAAACAAAATTTCTCTGAGTCGTTCTTTGTGCATAATCATTAATTATTCGTTACAAACGAACAATATTAAAAATAATTGTTTGTTTACAGGGAATGATTACATAACTGATTATGGACATACCTATTGATGCAAGAGAGGACGAATAAACGATGGAACGAATGAGCGATGGAACGAGCATGAAATTATCCAATGTATGTTTTGTAAACTGATTTGATTCCATCTTTCGGTGCTATTTTATAATTCAAGTTTAATTTGTTTAACAAACTTACATCGAGTTGTTTTTTGGGTGTACAATAGTTTTTATTTGCAAAATCTTTCAGACTTCATACCCACTCCCAACTTAAGAGGTAAAAAAAATAGTCAGCAGTCGCCAGTACGCAGTTGCCGGTCCGTATTCACAGGTGTGCTGTCAACTTTAAGCTGTCTAAAGCAAACGTAAGATCAACCGTGGACTGCCTGCTTTGGACTGCCTGCTTTAATGGTCAATTATTATTAAAATGTTTCCACTAAAATTGCAGTTGTACCAAAATTACATATCACCATCTGATATGGAAAAATGGCTTTGTTGATAAATTTAGTTCGGCGATTTAATCGTTTCAATAGCTAAGGTGGGTAAATTTGCAGCATGGCAAATAATGAAAATACTACTTCAACAAAACCGCAAAATGCTGACATTGAAAGCCGTAAAAAAGCTCAGCGTACGCATTCACAAAACTATTTTGAATACGGAAAAGTTCCCCCTCATGCTATAGAACTCGAAGAAGCCGTTTTGGGTGCACTGTTGCTGGATCAAAAAGCGCAATCGGATATTATCGACTTTCTGCAACCCGAAATGTTTTATACGGATGCCCACCAACGGATTTACCGTGTAATCAGAGAAATATTTACCAGCACCGACCCCATCGATATGCTAACTGTGGTAAATGCCCTCAAAAAAGCAGGTGAACTGGAAATGGTGGGAGGAGCTTATTACATTGCCCAATTGACCAGGCGGGTAGGATCGGCGGCAAACATCGAATATCATGCACGAATAATCCTGCAGAAGTTCATCCAGCGCCGCCTGATCGAGATATCTGCCGAAATTTCCACAGAAGCTTTCGAGGATTCTGCCGATGTATTTGACTTGCTGGACAGGGCAGAGCAAAAGCTTTTTTCGATTAGCGAAAACAACCTTCGCCGCGAACATTCCGATATGCAAAGCCTGGTTAAGGATGCACTTGAAAATATCGAAAAAGCATCAAAACATGATAGCTCTTACCAGGGTGTTCCCTCAGGATTTTCTGAGCTTGACCGCATTACTGCAGGATGGCAGAAGTCGGATCTGATTGTACTCGCAGCACGCCCGGGGATGGGTAAAACTGCCTTCGTGCTGTCGATGGCCAGAAACATTTCGGTGGATTACAAACGACCCGTTGTAGTTTTTTCATTGGAGATGACAGGTGTTCAGCTTGTAACCCGCTTAATTGCAAGCGAAACACAGCTTTCGGCTGACAAACTCAAAAGGGGTGAACTGAAGGATCATGAATGGCAGCAATTACACTCGCGCATCACCAACCTGATGAATGCCCCCCTCTACATTGACGATACCCCTGCTCTTTCCATCTTTGAACTTCGCGCCAAAGCCAGGCGTATGAAACAGCAATACGACATCCAGCTCATCATCATCGACTACATACAACTCATGCAGGCAGGCAACGACAAAGGTGGCAACCGTGAGCAGGAGATCAGCAACATATCAAGAAGCATGAAGAGTCTGGCCAAAGAGCTAAATGTTCCCATTATCGCCCTGTCGCAGCTCAACCGGTCGGTTGAAACCCGCGGCGGATTGAAGAAACCCCTGCTTTCGGATCTTCGCGAATCTGGTGCTATTGAGCAGGATGCCGACATGGTGGCATTTATTTACCGTCCGGAATATTACAAACTCGAGGAATTTGAAGATCATACACCGGCAGCCGGTATGGCAGAACTCATCATTGCCAAACACAGAAACGGAGCCCTGGCGGAGGTTAAACTCAGATTCATTGCTCAGTTTGCACAATTTACCGATTACGATCAGTTCAATCCGGGTGGCTATGAAGGTATTTCACCAAACCAGGATTTTGAAGCAGGTACGATGATCAAACAGTCGAAAATCAATACCTATATGGATGGTGATGACAATAATATGTCTGACTCCGTCACCGATCATTTTGATAACGATTTGTCGCCGGACGGGCTCACCAGAGAAGCCCCCTTCGATTTGTAATCTCACATTCGGTTTATCCACACCTGATACAATATTTGCCGCTATTCATCATTAATAGTGTTGAAAATATTTTGAAAATTTCATATCAAACAATTGCTAAAATGAAAAGATATATTCTTTCTATCCTGCTGTTTTTTATTGTGCTACAAGGCCAATCAGCCTATTTGCTGATACAAATGGACAATACCCAAAAAAATCATTTGAAGGCTTATGGCATCGCTTTCTGGATTCTTGAGCGTGAGGTGGAAGTGAGCTGGCTGCTAAATTACCGGGGTGGAAGTTTTATGGTTCAATACAGCCAAACTATCGAAAATGAAATCGTGATCCGCGGAGTTTCCTACGAAGTCATCGCCGATGTGCAGGCCTCCCAGATTATTGCTGAAATCAGCAGTGCAGAAATCAATATGGATGAGGTAAAACTGCACAAAGCACCAAAAATTGCAGTGTACTCTCCCAAAAACCGTCAGCCCTGGGACGATGCTGTAACTTTGGCGCTGACCTACGCCGAAATTCCCTATGATGTGGTTTACGATAACGAGATTATTGAAGGATCGCTGCCATTGTACGACTGGCTTCACCTGCATCATGAGGATTTTACCGGCCAGTACGGCAAGTTTTGGCGCTCCTTTAAAGATGCAGCATGGTATCAGGAGGATGTTCGTGTAAACACGGAAAATGCCAGAATGTTGGGCTTCGATAAGGTGTCGCAGCTTAAACTTTCAGTGGCCAAAAGAATCAGGGATTTTGTTTCGGGTGGCGGCTACCTGTTTTCGATGTGCTCGGCTCCCGACAGCTTTGATGTTGCGCTTGCAGCCGATGGTGTGGACATTGTGGATGTGATGTTTGACGGCGACCCTGCCGACCCCAACGCACAGCAAAAACTCAACTACGACAACTGTTTCGCATTTGAGGATTTTCAGATCGTAAACAACCCCTACGAATATGAAATTTCTACCATCGATGTAACCGCAAAACGGCCACGCACCATCAACGAAAAGAATGACTTTTTTACCCTGTTCGACTTCTCTGCCAAATGGGATCCCATTCCTACCATGCTTTGCCAGAACCACATGCAGGTAATCAAAGGATTTATGGGTCAAACCACAGCTTTTGACATCGACCTGGTTAAATCGAATGTGCTGGTGATGGGGGAATATAAAACGGCAAAGGAAGCCCGCTACATCCACAGCGATTACGGGTTTGGTACTTTTACCTTTTTGGGAGGCCACGACCCTGAAGACTACCGCCATCTGGTGGGCGACCCTCCGACTGACCTGAACCTCTTCCCTAATTCTCCGGGCTACCGCCTGATCCTGAATAATGTGCTCTTCCCGGCAGCAAAGAAGAAGAAGAGGAAGACTTAGAGAGGGGAGAGGTTAGAGGGGAGAGGTTAGAGGGGAGAGTGAGGGAGTGGTGGACTTTAAATTTCAATTTTTTCGGGACCTAGTACTTTGATGATGTGGCATTGGTCGGCACCAATGATGTAATGTTGTTCAAATTTACCTGAATCCCCGATTGTTCCAATAAAATAAAAATCTTCCCCGATGCCTTCCAAAATTGGCTGATAGGAGTCATCCAAAATCGGATACCAGCTTCCTAAAGGATAATTCTGATTTTCGGTAAACCTGATGGTATCCTTTGTTGTTTCCCTCACCGTGTAAAAATCGGATAACTCTCCTCCAGTAACCGTTACCCCGATTAACCTGAACTCCTCGGTGCAAATTACTGCATCTTGCCTGCTATTGCAGGAACAGGCAAATAGTAGCAGTAAACCTGCCATTAAAGCCAAATGGTATTTCATTTCCATCTTTTTATTGATCATCTCACTCGTAAATTCAAGGCTCAAAATTATAGTATTTTCTCAAAGCTACTGTTTTAAGTATTGATGTGTGATTCAAAAAAAAGGTAAAATACTTGAAAGTTTTCACCTGCTTTTTTGGATGGGTTGTTGGGATTTTACCTTTTAAACAGGGATAAAAAAACCTTAGATTTTTGTGACTTGCAAAAAAAGTACGCATTAGTAAAAACTCAACACACAGGCTGAAAGGCGCTAAACAAAACTGCCGGAGCCAGAAGATTGTGCGGTTCGGAGTGCCTGAAATTTCTTACTTTCGCGGCCAATTTGACACTTTTATTAAATGAATATTTCAATTATTGTACCTGCTTATAATGAAGAAGATGCCATAAGATTTGGCCTCGCAAAATTTGTTGAGCTGGGATACCACGAAAAGTATGAGTTGATTTACATCAACGATGGTTCTACCGACAAAACCGGGGAGATTATCCGTGAATATCCGGTAAAACTCTACAATCACAACGTTAACAAAGGTTATGGCGCTGCGCTGAAAACGGGCATCCGCAAAGCTTCGGGCGACAAGGTGATTATCCTGGACAGCGACGGGCAGCACGACCCCAAATACATCGAACAATTGATTGGCATGCTTGACGAATACGACATGGTGATTGGTGAACGCGATAATGATTCGTTTCAGGTGAAACGGCGCCAGGCGGGTAAAAACCTGATCCGTCGTGTAGGCGAATATCTTGTGGAACAAAATCTTCCCGACTACAATTCAGGATTCCGGGGTTTCGACAAAGCCCTGATACAGGAAATGCTCCACCTGATGCCCAACGGCTTTTCGCTTTCAACCACATCCACGCTTGCCTTTTTGAAGGAGGGCTACACCATAGGCACATTTCCCATAAAAGTTGAAGAGCGCATTGGCCGTAAAAGCAATGTAAAAATGGTTAAAGACGGTTCGAAAACCATGTTGCTGCTGTTTCGTATTATTATGCTTTTCAACCCTTTAAAAATATTTTTCCCTTTCAGCGTTGGCATCAGCTTTGTCGGCCTGGGATGGGGCGTGGCGGGTTATTTTATTGCCGGACGATTTCCTAACAGTGCCATCATCATCCTGGTTTTCGGCATGATGATGTTTTTTATCGGGCTGCTGGCCGATCAAATTGCGATGCTCAACCGGATTAAAAGATAGGCATGAATCGTTGGGAAAATACGGATCACCGCCAAAAGTGGCAGGATAAGGATGTAGAAGCTCACTGGGATCGGGTTTCATCAATATACATCAGCGAAAACAACAAGGTAAAAGATGCCCACGACCAACGTTTCCGCGAAACAGTAAAGCATTTACTGCCTGCACCCGGACTGAAAATCCTTAACATCACCAGCCGTGATTGTGAGGCTGATGATTACATAAAAATGGCCATGCCAGATGCGGTGGTAATCCATGCGGAGATTTCGGGCGGGCTGATGCAGGAGGCACAAAAAGTGAGGCCTCAGGCTAAGCAGATAAAAATTACCACCTACTCGAATATTCCTTTTGAAAGCGGAATGTTCGACCGTGTGGTTTCGCTTGAAACCCTTGAACATGTGGCAGACCCCATAAAATTTCTTGGCGAGCTTCACCGTGTATCCAAAGATGATGCAAGGCTGGTGCTGAGTTGTCCGCCGGCAAGCAGCGAAATTCCCTACCGCATCTTCACTTCACTTTTTGGCGGACACGGCGAGGGGGCACACAGGTTTTTACCATCGGGTGAAGTGAAGGCGATGTTTGAAAAAACAAGATGGAAGCTGCTGCATCACAAAGGGACTGTGCTTTTTCCGGTAGGGCCAAAATCGTTTCAGGATTGGGGTGAAAGGATTATTTCAAAATTTCAGAATACATTTATTTCAGAACTTGGAATTCGTCAATTTTATGTCTGCGAAAAGTATTGATCAATTAAAAAAGGTGATGCACTCGGAGCTTTGCAACCGCTGTGGCTCCTGCGTGGGATTGTCGGAGGGTAAAATTATTTTCGATGATCGTGAAGGCAGGTATCTGCCCCGGATGGTTGCGGAGATTGACGATAAAACCGCCGACAGGCTCTGGAATGCGTGTTCAGGTAAGGATTTTAGTTTCCCCGAATACAATGCGCATTTTTATAGTGAGGCATCACATTTTCATGAATATACCGGTTCCTACGAAAATATTTACATTGGCCATGCCAACGATGAAGCAGTGAGACGCAATTCGGCCAGTGGCGGGATTATCTCTGCCATATTAATTTATTTACTGGAAAAGGGCAGGATTGACGGGGTGGTTACTTTGCGGATGTCGCACGAAAAACCCTGGCTTAGTGAGCCTTTTATTGCCACTACCAGGGCGGAAATTATGGAAGCGGCACAAAGTAAATACACCATCAGCTCGGTGAATGAAATTCTGCCGGAATGCGAAAAATTTGATGGAACTCTGGCTTATGTGGGCATCCCGCCACAAGTACAATCCATCCGCAAACTGCAAAAAATTAACGATCCCTCCGTAAAAAACATCAAATACCTTTTTGGCCCGTTTTACGGGAACACCTTATATTTTTCGTCTGTAAAAAGTTTTTTGAAAACCTACGGTGAAAAGGATTTTACTAAGATCACCAAACTATATTTCCGTTACGGCGAATGGCCGGGCAACATGCGCATCGAGATGAAATCGGGCAGGGTGATCGAACTAAAAAAATTCCATGCCAACTACCTGATCCCTTTTCACGTGTTAAAAAACAGTTTGTACTGCACCGATTTTACCAATGAATTTACAGACATCAGTGGTGGCGATGCCTGGGCACCGGTTTATGAAGATCGTGGCAAAGGTTTTTCGATGATTTTTACGCGCACCAAAGCGGGGCAGGAAATCATTGATGAAATGCTAAAGGAGGACTTGCTTTCGGCTGAAGTCATCACCGAAGAAGAAGCCATAAAAATGCACAGTCATGGCTACGATTTCAAAAAGCGCGGGAGTTTCATCCGTATAAAATTCAGGAAACTCACAGGAAAAAGCATTCCTGATTATGGCTATAAAATCGGTGGCTTCGGGGCGAGCAGATATTTTATGGAAATGATCATCAGCACCATGTTTGTGTTGATGAGCACAGGGCTGGCCCGCCGGACCGTGGAGCAGTTCCCTCCCGGATTTATCGGGAAACTATTTGAAAAAGCCAGAACGGCCTGGAAGAATTCCACAAAAAAAATCAAACGCGATAAGCTGGGCTCATGAAGAAAAAACACTTTTCAACAATCTTTAAAATTCTCTCAACGGTTTTGATCCTGTATTTGCTTTTCGCGAATATCAAATTCAGCAGGGAGGAATTTTTGAGTGTGTGGGAACAAATCAACATCAACTGGTTGCTGCTTTCTTTGCCTGTGGTGATTGTGGTTTTGGGAATTAAAAGCCTTCGCTGGCAGGCCATCATCTCAGCCGAAGGCTATCATTACAGCCCATTCAAATCCTTTAGTGCCTACATGGCTTCCTACAGCTTAGGGGTGGTTACACCGGGCAGACTTGGCGAATTACTGAAAGTGTATAATCTCAGAAAGGATCAACCCGGGATAGATGTTATCATGGCATTTCGCACGGTGGTTTTGGACCGTTTATTCGACATGTTTTTTTTGGTTTGGTTCGGGCTGGCCGGAGTGATTTTCTACTTTAAACCTTTGGGCGATATTAAGGCAATTTCAGCCCTGATATTATCTTTTGCTTTGGCTTTCGCCGGATTGACAGCAGGAAATTATATTTTAAAATTCGTGAGGCAAAAATATTTCAAAGCCAACGCCACGCTGCAATTCCTCCATAGTTGCACAGCCACAATGCTTTCCTTTAAAAATCTCAAATCATGGCTTACCACTGCACTAGCTTATGCCATTTACTTTGCAGGCATTAAAGTCCTGTTTATTGCTATAAATATCCCAATTCAGGCGATTGAAACAGGGTTTATCATCAGTTTGATCGGGCTCATCCTGCTGCTGCCCATTTCGGTTGCCGGCTTTGGCACCCGTGAAGCCGGGCTGGTTTACCTCCTGTCATTTTACGCCATCGACCCTGAAATTGCCATAAGTTTTTCGTTGCTTCAGTTCCTGACCTTTTTCGTTTGGGGCGGACTCGCAGGGCTGATTTTCTGGATTATTTCACCGGTTCCCTTAGGCCTCATCAAAGAGGATTCAAAAAAGATTTGGGAAAGGATGAAACCGGGGAAGAAAAACGATGACCTTAACCTACCCGGGTGATGAAGTTTGTGGTTGCTGAAGAATCAAAGAAATAGCTATTTTTGCACAAAACGAAATGGTTATGAACTACCTCGATCCAAAAAATGATTTAACCTTCAAAAAGGTTTTCGGGCAGCATCCCCATCTGCTCATAAGTTTCCTCAACGCCATGCTTCCATTGCCGGAAGGCTCGTTTATTGAAAGCCTCGAATATTTGCCGGCTGAAATGGTTCCAGAAACCCCATTGATGAAATTTTCGATTGTGGACGTTAGATGCAAGGACAATTTTGGCCGCCAGTTTATTGTAGAGATGCAGATGAACTGGACTACGGGATTTATGCAGCGGGTATTGTTCAATGCTTCCAAGGCATACATTAAGCAATTGGATAAAACATTTAATTACAACGCATTGCAACCTGTGTATGCCTTAAACCTTATCAACGAGGTGTTTGAAACAGAGAAATCTGATTTTTACCATCATTACCAGATTGTAAATATTGCAGATACCGAAAAACAACTGGAAGGGCTTGAATTTGTATTTATCGAATTACCAAAATTTAAAGCTGATAAAATCAGCGAAAAAAAGCTTCAGGTTTTGTGGCTGCGCTTTCTCACCGAAATCGATGAAAGTATCACTGAAGTTCCTGAGGAGCTTCTAAACAGCAATGAAATCAAAGAAGCTTTGGAAAATCTCAGAACCTCAGCTTTCACCAAAGCGGAGTTGGAAAGTTATGACAAATACTGGGATGGTATCAGAACCCAAATTACACTTGAATGGGGGAAATTCAATAAAGGCATGACTGAAGGGATAGAAAAAGGCAGAGCAGAAGGCAAAGCAGAAGGTAAAGCAGAAGAAAGGATAGCAATAGCTAAAAACGGGATACTGGCAGGACTTTCCAACGAAATTATAACAGCCCTGACACAGCTTACCCCGGAGCAAATTGCCCATCTTCGGAAAGAAATGAATGTTGATTAGCCCGGTTCTTTAAGAAATTATCGGATTTCAAAAAAAAGGAAGCATGCTAAAAACAAAAAAAACAGGTTCCATTTCCCTCATTGTTGTAATCATTCTGAGTTCGGTGATTGGTTTTATGAGAATCACACAGCCCCACAACAATTACCTCTCCTACGATAATTTCGGTTATTATATGTATTTGCCGGCTTTGTTTATTTATGATGATATCAAAATTAAAGATTTCAGCCGGGTAGAGGAGTTGAACCAAAAATACAATTGCACGCCCACCTTTTACCAGTTCGATTCGGGCAAGGAAGGAAACAAGGTGATCCGCTTTTTTATGGGTATTTCGATCATTTACCTGCCAGGATTTGCTGCCGGACATCTCATCGCTCTCAACACTGATTATCCTGCGGATGGTTTTTCACTGCCCTATTATTGGGGGTTGATGGCCTGGGGGCTTATGTTTTTAATCATTGGAATATTTGTACTGCGTAAAATCCTTTTGGAATTTTTTACGGATATTGTGACCGGCCTGACCCTGATTTTCCTTTTTGTCGGGACAAATCTGTTCTTTTTCACCACAATGGGTAACGACACACCCCATGTTTTACTATTCACCGTAACGGCCATAGCAATTTGGTTTGTTATGAAATGGCATCAAAAGAAAAAAACCAAATATGCCATAGGCTCCGGATTTTTTATAGGTTTGCTCATCATCAGCCGACCCAGTGAGATTACCATACTTTTCCTGTTCCTGCTTTGGGGAGTTATGGGATGGAATTCTTTGAAAGAAAAGATCGCTCTGATGTTCCGGCATCGAAAGCAATTGCTATGGTTCGCCTTATCGGGATTGATATTTGCCGTTTTGCAAATGACCTACTGGAAAACCGCAACAGGCAACTTCGTTTTTTTCCCCTACAACGATCCGGGCTCAGCCATGGACTTATCGCATCCACGAATCTGGTGGGTGCTTTTTAGTTTCCGCAAAGGATGGTTCATTTATTCACCGCTCATGCTGTGTGCAATGTGGGGATTTTACTTTATGTACAAAAAGAATAAGGAAATATTTTGGGCTGTCTTCGTGGTTTTCCTGCTCAATCTCTACCTCATTTCAGGATTCACGAGCCTGATCAGCTATGGATACAGAGCCTTCATTCAATCTTATGCATTGCTGGCTATTCCGCTTGGATATTTTATTCAATACGTGATAAGCAAAAAATTTTGGGTAAGGATGCTTGCCCTGATTGTTTTTGTACTTTTTGCATCACTCAATATTTTTCAGTCTAAGCAAATAGCCGTGGGGACAATCCATGGTTCAAGAATGACAAGGGAATATTATTTTGCCACATTTTTAAAAAAGTATCCCAGCGAAGAAGACCGGAAGCTTTTATTGATAGAAAGATCTCAGGATGGGATCGACATACTGAAAGATGAAGAAAACTACATAAAACGAAAATTGGGTTTTGAAGGCTACGAAAATCCCGTACAATACAAGGAAAAATATTTTGACACAAGCAATGTGTATCAGGGTAAATACTCGATAAAGCTGGATAGCGGTTACGTTTACACACCTTCCATCAAAGCCACCTTCGATGAAATAACTGATGATTATTATGCATGGATCAGAGCCTCAGTGAAATTTTATCCAACAGCGGATTTATCGGAAAATGAATTTTATCTGGTGGTAACCTTCGACTATAAAGGAACAGCACACAAATGGAAGAGCATGTGCCCAAACCGAATGTCGGAAACCATCAGGTTGAACGAATGGAATACCATGACCCTCGACTACCTGACCCCCGAAATGAGGTCGGGCGATGAAAAACTCAGTGTTTATGTGTGGAACCCACGCAGTGCACCTGTTTACATCGACAATTTGGAAGTGGAAGTTTTTGAGAGGAGAAGGTAGAGGTTAGAGGGTAGAAGGGAGAGGTTAGAGGGGAGAGGTTAGAGGGGAGAAGGGAGAGGTTAGAGGTTAGAGGTTAGAGGTTAGAGGGTAGAGGTTAGAGGGTAGAGGTTAGATTGGAGTGGTGGAGTGATGGAGTGATGGAGTGGTGGTGGAAGAAGGAAGTTAGAGAGTAGAGGGTAGATGTTAGAAGATAGAGG
>JAIOZV010000117.1 GCA_021740425.1 Bacteroidales bacterium
TGTATTGAAGTTCGCTTAACTCAGCAGCGATTTTTGTGGTTTGAATGGCACCGAAAATCTGCGGATTGTAAAGAGGCATGGTTAGTTGAATATTCGCATTGATGTTGTGTGGCACCCCAAATTGAATTTCCTTAAAATCCCCTTCCGGAGCATCGGGATTAAAAGTAGTCATGGGCATGAGCTGATAAGGCAAATCGAAGAAATATTTGTAATCGGCTCCAATATTTACTTTGGGGATAAGATTGGCTTTAGCTTCCTGAGCTTTTTCGGTACCAATGGCCATGTTATTCCTGCTTATCTGCAGGTTTTTGTTGTACACCAGCGCTGTATCGATACATTGCTGTAGCGACCAGGTTTGTGCCTGACTTTTGAAAGTGGTCATCACAAGAAAAATGGACAAAATCATCCATTTTAATGTGTGAATATTCACTAACTTTTTGATGAAATTTTTTTTAGTTTTCATTTAAGTTTGATTATTTTGATGTTTATTCATTTACCCTTTTGTTGATCATTACTTCTGCTTTAAGTTAATGAACATTCACTAACATTTTTGAGCAAAAAAATTCGCTCCCGATTATTTAATCCCTATTTAGTTTATAAAATCCATACTCGTATTTCGTAAATCTGGGATAATTTTGGCTCCGTTTCATAATTTTCTGATGTTAATTTTTAATGAGTTCCTTTATCGAGTTTGTAAACTCAGCACCTTTTTCGATAAGGTTGAAATTGTAGTTTGACATTTGCCACTTTTTAACAAACATTCTCAACGACCCAAGGATAATAACCGCCATGTGAGCAGCCACAATATCTACCCTTATTTCGCCGGCATTTTGCCCGGTTTCGATAATGGTCTTCAGATTTGCGGTATTGCTATTCATTATTTCCGTCACTTTTTCTGATAATTCCTTTTCATTTCTGAATATCTCTTCCGAAAAAATAACAGCCACCAATGAGGGTGAGGCAGTAAACTTTGCAAAATGGTTTTGAAATAAAGTTTCAATTTTTTGGAGTGCATTGGCATTCGAATTCAATTGATTGGTAAAAAACATTGCTGTGTTTTGCCTGAAGAAGTCGAGAATGGCTAACAATATCTGAATCTTGTTGTCGTAATGCCTGTAAATGGCAGACTCAGCAAACCCAATTTTCTTAGCCAGGTTTTTTATGGTTAACGACTGAATCCCACTTTCGGCAATGAGTTCCAGCGAAACATTTATAATCTGTTGTTGACGTTCAGTAATTTCCATATCCGCTTTTTATTTTAACAAGTTAGTGAATATTCGCTCACAAAGATAAAGCAATAAAATTGAATAATCCAAAAAAAATAAAAAAAAATAAAAATTTGATGGTTATAACTTTAATTTTCAGCAGTTTTAGAAGGATTGAGGACTTTGGTGATTTAGCAGAAGGGCTGTTATGCTGTGTTGGAGCAGACCTGAATTGTTTCATTTGCATTGGGGGAGGTAAAAATTTTAAATATTTAAATCATCTCAATGATTCGTTAAAATTGTTCAGAAAAATTATTCCGCTCGATCACCCTCGTTTTATCATGCAATATCGCCGGAAGGCATTGGATCAATATGTTAAAAAATATTTGGAAGCTCTTAATTTATGTGAAACACTCAATAATCCGTAGTGCTTCCGGTTAAGTTTTTTTTGCATCCAAAATATTTAACTATGGACAACTACGAGAAATCATTACTGCAAAAATTGAAGCGCGATACTATGATTGGCCTTGGTATCATAGCCTTTGTTATGCTTGCTTTTTTACTGGGAACCATAATATTATAATCACGGATTACAGTGATAAACCACAACCCCGCCTGCGATTATTCACCCAATATGGAGGGATACTTTTTACAGATTTTACACTTTTTCGGATTTTAGCGGCTCTTTAAAATTGGTTCATCATAATCAGAAGTTGTGAAACCCGCCAGTTTCATTCGAGGCAGCCGCAGCCTCAGGCAGGTGTTTTGAACAGTTTTCATCGAACTTTTGTCCGGTATCATTTTCTACAAGAAACTCGTTATAGGCAGAAACAATCACTGCTTTGAATCCGCCTTTAAAGATATCTTTGGACATAGCTCTCGTATTTGTTTTCCAAAGTGGGGACACACCTTCTGTGTAAAACTTTAAAAGTTGCTTTTTTCATATTTATCATGTTAATTCAAATAATCTTTTTACTTTTATCTCCACTTACAAATTTTTTAAATAGTTTATAAATTATTACTAACCAAAATTCTTGATCATGAAAATTACAATTGTTGGAACAGGCTATGTTGGATTGGTTACCGGTACCTGTTTTTCGGAAGTAGGTATTGATGTTACTTGTGTTGACATCGATGAAAAGAAAATTGAAAATCTTAAAAAAGGGATCATTCCAATTTTTGAACCTGGTCTTGAGCCAATGGTTCTGAGGAATGTCGAAAAAGGAAGGTTGCACTTCTCAACAAATCTGGCATCAATACTTGATGGCACTGATGTAATTTTTTCAGCCGTTGGAACTCCTCCCGATGAAGATGGCAGCGCAGACCTGAAATATGTTTTGGATGTGGCCCGCGAAGTGGGCAAAAACATGAACGATTACGTTTTGATGGTGACCAAGAGTACAGTACCTGTGGGAACTGCGGCAAGAGTAAAAAATGCTATTCAGGAAGAATTGGACAAAAGAGGAGTTAAAATTCCTTTTGATGTAGCCTCAAATCCCGAATTCCTGAAAGAAGGAGCTGCAGTGGATGATTTCTTAAAACCTGACAGAATTGTTGTTGGCGTTGAATCCAAAAAGGCTGAAAATATCATGAATCGCCTTTACAAGCCATTTACACTCAATGGCCACCCTGTAATTTTTATGGATGTTCCTTCGGCTGAAATGACGAAATATGCTGCCAATTCAATGCTGGCTACAAAAATCAGCTTTATGAATGATATTGCAAATCTTTGCGAAATAATGGGTGCCAACGTAAACTGGGTAAGAAAAGGAATTGGCTCAGATTCAAGGATCGGGAAAAAGTTTATTTATCCCGGAATTGGTTACGGCGGATCCTGTTTTCCCAAAGATGTAAAAGCGCTGATCAAAACTGCCGATGTTAACGGATATGAGTTGCGCGTACTCAAAGCAGTTGAGGAAGTTAATGAGTCACAAAAATCAGTGCTCTTCAATAAGGTATTAAAATACTTTGGAGGAAATATCGAAGGAAAAACAATTGCCATGTGGGGATTGGCATTTAAGCCCCAAACTGATGATATGCGTGAGGCTCCGGCCTTGGTGCTGATAGAAAAGTTACTTGGCGCAGGGGCAAAGGTTAAAGCTTATGATCCTGTGGCTATGGAGGAGTCGCAGCGAAGAATTGGCGATGTTGTAGAATACTCAAAAGATCAGTATGAAGCATTGATTGATGCGGATGCCTTGCTGATTGTTACTGAATGGCCTGAGTTCAGATTCCCGAATTTGAATGTGGTGAAAAAACTGCTCAATAATCCACTGATATTTGATGGGCGTAACGTTTACGATGCTGAAGAAATGAAAGATTCAGGATTTGAATATTTCTGTATCGGAATAAAAAAATAATTTGAATTAAATCAGAAACTGCCTGTTGGTCTTGATTGTTATTGAGACTCAACAGGCAGTTTTACAATATGTTGAACTATGAAGAAAAAAATATTGGTTACCGGTGGCGCAGGATTTTTAGGCTCTCACCTTTGTGAAAAATTGCTCAAACTCGGCAACGAAGTAATTTGTATGGATAATTACTTCACCGGGCAAAAATCTAATGTTGTGCACCTGCTCGACAATCCTTTTTTCGAGTTGATCAGGCATGATGTAACCATGCCGTTTTTTATTGAAGTGGATCAAATTTATAACCTTGCCTGTCCTGCCTCACCAATTCATTATCAGTACAATCCAATCAAAACCATCAAAACATCGGTAATGGGTGCTGTAAATATGCTGGGTCTTGCCAAAAGGATTAATGCAAGAATATTACAGGCATCTACCTCCGAAGTTTATGGTGATCCCGAAGTTCATCCCCAAACAGAAAGCTATTGGGGGCATGTGAATCCCATCGGAATCCGTGCCTGCTACGATGAAGGGAAACGATGTGCAGAAGCACTTTTTGTGAATTACCACAGGCAAAATAAGGTTAAGATTAAGATTCAGCGGATTTTCAATACTTATGGGCCGCGCATGCATCCCAACGATGGACGTGTAGTTTCTAATTTCATCGTACAGGCTCTTAAAGGAAAAGATATTTCAATTTATGGCGATGGTTCACAAACCAGAAGTTTTTGCTACGTTGACGACCTGCTCGAAGGGATGGTCAGGCTGATGAACTCACGTGAAGATTTTATCGGACCGGTTAACATTGGGAATCCTAACGAGTTTACAATTCGGGAACTTGCTGAACTGGTTATTGAATTAACAGGAACAAAATCGAAATTGATTTACGAACCCTTGCCGGCAGACGACCCGATGCAACGCCAGCCAAACATCGAACTGGCCAAAAAAGAGCTGGGATGGGAACCGAAAATTCAACTTCGTGAGGGACTGATTCATACCATAAACTATTTCAAATCCATCGACCTGAAAAATATTTAAAATGATGAACATTTTAGTTACAGGAAGCAACGGGCAGTTGGGAAATGAAATCAGAAAGATTGCAGGGCAGTTTAAGGATTATCAATTTTTCTTTACGGATGTTGCAGAGTTGGATATTACCGATCCGGATGCTATCGAAGCATTTGTTTTGGAAAATCAGGTGAAATGTATTATTAACGCCGCTGCCTATACAGCCGTAGATAAAGCTGAAGAACAACCTGAAATTGCAAACCTCATCAACGGTGAAGCGGTTGGAAACCTTGCCATTGCTGCGAAAACAGCAGGTGCTTTGCTGGTGCACGTTTCTACGGATTATGTGTTTGACGGTGCTGCGCATCAGCCCATCCATGAAACTGCAAATCCAAACCCTCAGTCAGCCTATGCAGTTTCAAAATTTTTAGGTGAACAGGAATTGCTCGAAAATACCGATAAAGGGGTCATCATACGCACTTCATGGCTGTATTCTGAATTTGGAAACAACTTTGTGAAGTCGATGATAAAATATGGCAGGGAACGCGATGTTCTCAATGTGGTTTACGATCAGGTGGGCACACCAACCTATGCCGCCGATCTGGCAGCATTAATCCTCGGCCTGATTCCTGAATGGATAAAACTTGAAAAGTCTGAAATTTTTCACTTTTCCAATGATGGGGTTGCAAGCTGGTATGATTTTACGGTTGCAATCCACGAGTTTGCAAATGTCAATTGCAGGGTAAATGCCATCGAAACCAAAGATTATCCCCTTCCGGCAAAAAGGCCTTATTATAGTCTGATGGCCAAGGATAAAATTAAAAAAACTTATGATCTGCATTTACCACATTGGCGTGAGAGTTTAAAAAAATGTGTTGACATTATTTTAAAAAATGAATGAAGGGTTGAATGACTTGATTGTTTAAGGAACAAGTGTCCGGCAATTTGATTTGTTTTTGCATGATGAAAATAAAGTTAAAAATATCCAAGTCACTTTTGTTTTTGGGCTTACTTTTTTTGGTAAGCCCTTTCATTTATACAAAAGAAATACTCGACCCTGTTCTGTTGCCCAGAATCCTTTTTATTGCTGTTGCCCTAATTCCTTTTGTAATCTGGCAGTTCATAGCATTAGTGCGTAAAAAGGAACAGCTTTCTGTTTTTTCCGGCCTGTTGATTTGGCTTTATTCGGGTTATATTTTGCTGTCGGGGATTTCAGTTATTGGCTCTGTAAATCCCGGTGAAGGCATCTGTGAATTTCTGAAGATCTGTGTTTTTTTTATGGTTTTTTTTACTGCGGTTTTAGTTTTTAACCAAGAGCAAAAGTTGCAAAAAATCCTTCCTGTAGTTTTTATCGTTTTTTCAGCCATCATTCTTACATTCGGACTATTTCAACTTGTGGATGTTTTACGCAGTGGCCGGCTCGATCATCAATCTTCATATCAAATTAACAGTGTATTTGCCCACAGGAATCTGTTTGCCCAAATGCTTTTCTTTGTGATTCCGTTTCTATTGATGGGGATGTATTTTCTGAAAGGCCTGTTTCGTATTTTGTCGGTAGTCTTTTTGGTGGCAACCCTGGTAATAATCACCTTGTTGCTTGTTAAATCGGTTTGGCTCGCACTTATTCTTGCGTCATTTTTAGTCCTGCTGGTTTTGCTAATTTTCAGAAAGGCATTTTTAATTTCAATCCGCGATTTTAAGCGTCTTATTATTTTCACTTTTGCTGCAGTGATGATTGTGCTTGTTTCGGTTGCCGTTTATTCGAAGTACAATAGCATCGAAACTTTTGAAAAACAAACATACGTTTTAAAGGATTACAAATTTGGTTCGGCCATTGAACGGGTTCATCTTTGGGATAAGTCGATACAAATGTTTAAGGCTAATCCATTGGTAGGAGTAGGGTTGGGTAATTGGCGGATTTACCTTCCACATTATGGAACTTCCGGGATGCGTTCTGCCGAAGGCGAAATAATATATCAGCGGCCGCACAACGATTTCCTTTGGGTTTTATCTGAGCGGGGAATTCTCACCTGCTGTTTTTATGTGTTTCTTTTTTTGATTTCCCTTTTTTATCTCATCAGTATTATCAGAAAATCTCCGGAAAAGGATGAAAAATATTTCGCTTTGTTTTTATTATTTTTCATGGTGGGATATCTTGTTATTGCCATCATGAGTTTTCCTTCCGAACGCCCCGCACATTCCCTTATGCTAAATTTGGTATGGGCACTTGCACTTGTGAAGTATTCAAAAATAAAAAGGCAATCTGCCGAATTGCAAAACAAAGGATTGTTGATAATATTACTTTTAGGAATTTTGGTGCTCGCGATGGTGGTTTTTGTTGGCATCGGAAAAATTAAAAGTGAGTATCACATCAAAGAAGCCCTAAATCAGCGCATCGAAAATCGCTGGCAAATTGTGATCAAAGAAATCGAAATAGCCGAAACTTTTTTTACAAGGCTCGATCCAACAGCAACACCGCTGAGATGGTACAGCGGTTTGGCCTGGCTTAATCTTGGAAAAATGGACGAAGCATTTGATGATTTTCAAAAGGCCTACAAAGCAAATCCCTACCACATGCATGTGATAAATAACCTGGCAACCATTTATGGCCAGCAGGGCAATTACAAAACTGCTATTGATTTTTACATCAAAGCTATGGAAATATCACCAGCTTTTACCGATGCAGCTTTGAATCTGAGTGCTTCACTGTTCAATATTCATGAGATCGATTCAGCCTATGCAGTTTTACGAAGAGTTGATTCAGAGAATGAAAATCCCAATTATAAAAAAATTGTAGAAACTCTGGTTTATAAAAAAGTTGAAAATCTTAAACAAACTATAGATGACAGGGATCTCGAATTGACCCTTACACGCATAAGAAACTCAAACGAATGGATGATAAAGGTTCATGAGCAGGCCATTCGTGATCATATTTCCATCGAAAAACATTTGATCATCGAATCTATTTACATGCTCGAAACTGTGGATCAAACCATCAGCCACGACAGGGCAGCACATTTACGACAAAAATATATATCGGAATAAGGATATGTTTTTTTTAATTTTTGATAAAATCCTAAGTATAGCCTCACTATTTTTGTATTTTTGCTAATACTCAATTTTTTTTACTGTACATCTCACTACACTCTTTATCATAATCAGGCGATATGAAAACACAATATTTAATCAAGCTAAAAAAGCAGTTTTTTGTTTTTGCTCTAATTATTCTAAGTGTTTTTGGTTTTTCGGAAGCCATGGCTCAGTACCTCACAGGAGTTAATCCTGATGAGGGCATGCAGGGTGAAACACTTCAACTGACCATAAGCGGGCAGAACACAAATTTTTTGCAAGCTACCAATGTCTCGGTGAATTTAAGGCAGGGAACATCCACAATAATTTATCCTTCCGGCGTCGGGGTGGTTTCAAATACAGAGCTTTACGCCACATTTGGTTTAAGCTTTCAGTATAATCCGGGCATGTACGAATTACACGTTTGGGATGAACCCGATGGGGAAATGATGATTGAGGATGCCTTTGAAATACTTGAAAATCCTGAACAGCCCGAACTAACCGGTGTTGAACCCAATCAAGGCGAAACCGGTGAGATTCTTAATGTTACGATATCAGGACAACATACGCATTTTCAGGCGAGTAGTACCACGGTTTGGTTGAAGCAGGGAACAAATACTATCTATCCAGGCTATACTGTTGTAAACAGCAACACCGAGGCAGTGGCTCATTTTTTCTTTAACCAGTATGAAATTCCGGGGGTTTACGATGTTAAGGCATATAATTTTATCGATGGGGAATTGACACTTTTCAATAGTTTTAATCTTTTACAAGGTTATCAGCCTGCAATTACCGAAATCGATCCCATATCAGGTGAAGTTGGCGAGTTGTTGGTCTTTGATATTTATGGAGAAAATACTCATTTTGAGGACGCAACTGTTATTTTTGCATATCTCGAAAATCCGGCCAACGAAATCATAGAACTTGACTTTACCATTTGGACCAACGAACACCTTGAAGGGGCTATAATCATTCCCTACTCCACATCTCCGGGTATGTACGATTTGCATGTTTATAATAACATTGATGGCGCTTTGTCGATGCCGGAAGCATTTAATGTATATCCGGGATCAGATGTTCCTGAAATTTATTCGATAAATCCTGATTCCTGTTATGCCAATCAACAGGTAACAGTTGATGTACATACCTTGAATACCTGGTATGGATGGAGCGATGAATTGTTTGTGAGCCTGAGATTCGATAATTCAGTTGGGAGGATTTGGGCAGAAAATATTGAGATTATTAATCATGAAGAGCTCTCCGTACAATTTGATATTCCTGAACAAACTCCTGCCGGCTTCTGGGATTTGATTGTTGAAGATGAAATCTGTGGTGCATTGGTTCTTGAAAGCGGAATGATGATTATCGACACCATTACAAACGTTTATACCCCGGACCCTGCAACCAAAATAAAAGTTTATCCCAATCCAACCAAAGGGCAATTTCAAATATCAACCCCTGAGATTTTCGGCCCCTGCCGGATTATTGTATTTGACGCTTGCGGAGTGAAAAAAGAATTTGAAAATGTACCTTTGTTGCCCAATCAGACGCTAAGTTTTAATATTGATAGCTTTGCAGATGGATTTTATTTTGTGCAGATTATTACCAGTGAAAACACTATAATTAAAAAATTAATAAAGCAATAATATGGCAAAGAAGCAAATTGATCCGGCAATACTCGAACGGGCAAACGAATGGCTCGCAGGAGGTTACGATCAGGAAACAAAAGCAACCATCAGGGATTTGATGGAAAACAATCCGGACGAACTCACCGAATCATTTTATCGTGATTTGGAATTTGGTACAGGTGGCTTAAGAGGAATTATTGGTGTTGGAACCAACCGTATGAATAAATACACAGTGGGAGCCGCAACACAGGGTTTGGCCAACTACATCAAAAAAGTGTATCCAAAAGGGCAGGAATTACGCGCCGCAATTTCGTATGATTGCAGAAATAAAAGCGACTTTTTTGCCCGTGTAACTGCTGACGTATTAACGGCAAATGGATTCAAAGTTTACCTGTTTGATGAATTACGCCCTACACCGGAACTTTCGTTTGCCATCCGGCATTTTAAATGCCAAACCGGGGTAATGATCACAGCTTCACACAATCCGAAGGAATACAACGGCTACAAGGCCTATTGGGATGACGGTGCTCAAATGATTCCTCCTCATGACAAAAACGTTATTGAAGAAGTGAAGAAAATCAAGATATCCGATGTGAAGTTCAAAGGGAAAAAGGACAGCATCGTTATGATTGGCGAGGAGGTTGATACACTTTATCTTGATGAAATCAAGAAGCTGACACTATCACCGGGAGCCATCAACAGAAATTCTGAACTTAAGATAGTTTATACTCCCTTGCATGGAACAGGAGTAAAACTTGTGCCCGAAATTCTTGACAAGTTTGGTTTTGAGAATGTTTTTAAAGTTTATGCTCAGGATGTAACCGATGGAGATTTCCCGACTGTTGTTTCACCAAATCCCGAAGAACCCGCCGCACTGCAAATGGCTCTTGAAAAGGCTGTAAAAGTGGATGCAGAATTGGTTATGGCTACCGATCCTGATGCCGACCGCGTGGGCATTGCCGTAAAAAATCTTCATGAGAACCTGGTTTTGCTCAATGGCAATCAAACTGCATCGGTGCTTTTCTATTACATGCTTACCATGTGGGATAAAAAGGATAAGCTGACAGGAAACGAGTTTATCGTTAAAACCATCGTTACAACTGAATTGGCAGCAGCCATTGCCAAAAAGTTTGGAGTGGAATGTTTCGATTGTCTTACAGGTTTTAAATGGATAGCAAACGTTATTCGTGAAAATGAAGGAAAGAAAACTTTTATTGTTGGTGGCGAAGAAAGCTACGGATACATGATAGGTGATTTTGTGAGGGATAAAGATGCGGTGGCATCCTGTGCCATGATAGCCGAAGTAGCTGCCTGGGCAGCAAGTCAGCGCAAGAGTTTCTTCGATGTGTTGGTGGATATTTATATCGAATTTGGTTTTTATAAAGAAAGTCTTCTTTCGGTTACCAAAAAAGGGAAAGCCGGTGCCGAAGAAATCCAGAAAATGATGGAAAACTTCAGAACCAAGCCACCTAAAAAAATTGACGGCTCTGATGTGGTTTTAATTAAAGATTATCTGGAAGGTAAATCGAGAGATGCTGAAGGAAATGAAACCCCTATTGATTTACCAAAATCAAATGTCTTGCAGTTTTTTACTGCCGATGGAACCAAAATCAGCATGAGGCCATCAGGTACCGAGCCAAAAATAAAATTCTATTTTGGTGTGAAGGATGAACTACCTTCCAAAGAAATGTTTGACGAGGTAGATGCCAAATTGGAAGCGAAAATTGATGCAGTAATCAAGGATTTGAAATTGAAATAAAAATCAAAGCATTTTGATGAAACAAAAACGCCATGAAATTTCATGGCGTTTTTGGTTTGCTTTGCATGCAAACTATTCCTCTCTCGATAAATATGGGATGTATCATTACATTCCATATTTACACTCCCCGATGTTTACCTATTTTACAGCATCATAAAAACAATGTTTCGGAGAAAAAATCAATGCTTCCTCCTTGAGTTGTTTTATGGCTTTATCCACGTCTTTTTTGTCAACACCTGACTTCTCGGCAATCTCTCCGCCTTTCAGAGGGTGATCCGACTCTTTGAGGGTTTTCAATACAAGTTCTTTGATTTCCATTGTGATTTTTTTTAAAGGCTTTCCAATAAGTGAACTACCAGGCCACTTCTGAGTTTAGGTTCAAACCAGGTGGTTTTGGGTGGCATAATATTGCCAGTATCTGCAATATCGATGAGTTGTTTCATGGAAACCGGGTATAAGGCAAAAGCTGCTTTCATTTCACCGGAGTCAACGCGTTTTTTCAATTCTCCCAATCCACGAATCCCACCTACAAAATCAATCCGGTCGGATGTTCTTAAGTCTTTGATATCTATGGGGTCGAGTACAAGTTTTGAGAGTATTGTTACATCCAGCACTCCAATGGGATCATTGTCATCATAAGTTCCTTCTTTGGCTGTGAGCGAATACCACATACCACCAAGATACATGCTGAAATTGTGCAAACTTTCAGGTTTGTAGATTTCATTACCTTTTTCTTCGAGTACAAAATCTTTTTTAAGTAAATCAATAAATTCATCATTTGTCATCCCATTCAAATCGGTAACCACGCGATTGTAGTCGATAATGGTAAGTTGGTTATCTGGAAAATGAACAGCAAGGAAGAAATTATACTCTTCATCACCTTGATGATTTGGATTGTTTTGTTTCTTTTCGTTGCCAACAAGTGCTGCTGCCGCAGTACGGTGATGTCCGTCAGCGACATAAGTTGATGGGATTTCAGCAAAAAGTGAGATCAATTTTTCAACTACCGCTTCATCATTCACCGTCCAGAAATGATGGCCAAAACCATCCACTGCTGTAAAATCATAATCCGGTTCATGGTTCTTAACCCAACGGGCAACAATTTCATCAATTTCCGCTTTGGCGGGATAAGTGAAAAATACGGGTTCCATATTGGCATTGGTTATCCGCACATGTTTCATGCGGTCTTCTTCCTTAACCTTGCGTGTGAGTTCATGTTTTTTTATCACATTGTTCAGGTAATCCTCAACGGCTGCACATCCTACCAGTCCATACTGGGTTTTTCCGTTCATAGTCTGGGCATAGATGTACAATGATTCCTGCTCATCAGGCAGCAGCCATCCATTTTCGCGAAAATGCCGGAAATTTTCTTGTGCTTTATCATAAACTACCTGTGCATAGTGATCGGTGTCTTCGGGAAGATCGATTTCAGGTTTGATAATGTGAAGCAATGAATATTCATTACCTGCTGCCTCTAATCTGGCTTCTTCCGAATTGAGCACATCGTAGGGGCGTGATGCCAGTTTTTCGACAATTTCCTTTGGTGGTCTGAGTCCTTTAAAAGCTTTTAATATTGCCATTTTTCAGTCAAATCTTTTTGTTTAAAAAATAGTTATAATTTCTGATTATTTTTCATCGTAACTGTTGGTGCTGCGCTGCAATGAACCGATTAAGGCGCCAATCATTTTGGTAAGTTCCATCAATTGCCCGCGCGATTCGTCAACCGAGGTTTCAGCCAAATAATTCAAGCTTCTGGCAATGGATGTGTAAACAACACATTCTCTGATGGAGCTTTTGGCCATTTTTAGGTAATATATAAACTGGGTTTTATTTCGGGATGAACCTTCAGCAATTTGCAGGGCAATGGCTTGTGCAGCATTTACAAACTTTGTAGTGAGGTTATGCAGTTCAATATCAGGGAAAAGGCTGGTATTATTATGCACCCATTCAACATAATCAAGCGCTTTATGATAAACCCTCAGGTCTTCAAACC
>JAIOZV010000118.1 GCA_021740425.1 Bacteroidales bacterium
AACACCGACTTTCAACTTCCTTTTTTAGGTGTTTCATCCATCGCCATCGATCCCGAAAATCCTGAAAATATTTTTCTTGGCACCGGCGATGTGGATAGCCAATGGACCTGGTCGAGCGGAATTTACCGATCGAAGGATGCCGGACAAACCTGGGAACAAGCAGGCCTGAATTGGCTCACCACCCATTTCACCATCGGAAAAGTACTGTTACATCCTGCGGATAGCGATGTTGCCTTTGCCGCCACCTCGCTGGGGGTTTATAGGACCGAAAACCGAAATGCCCAAAATCCTTCGTGGATAAAAGTATATCCCGCCATTGAGGAAGATTTTGAATACATGCGCAACATCGCTTTTCATCCATCCAATCCTGAAACCCTTTTTGCCACAGGCATCGATATAGTTTCTTCCTGCGAAAGCGGAAACCTGAATACCTGGAACCGCATCGCGACAAGCGAAAACGGGCTGGACTTTACCAACACACCCTGGCCCAACGCCTTAGCCGGTGAAGAATATGTGCAAAGCCTCAACATGGTGGTGGCACCGCAAGGCGACTATTTGTACGTAAATTGCGTAAGCCGAGACAATCCTCCTCCCTACAACTGGCAATCGGCAAGCCATTTTCACTTTTTCAGCTACGATATTGCAAATGATCAGTGGACGGGCATCCCGACAACAGGTTTGTTTGGCGGATCGGTGGGGCCGGGAATTACAGGCGGGAGAACCGAAATGGCCGTTTCACCACTCAACCCAAAAGTGCTCTACTGCGCCGGTGTAAGAATATACAGCTATAATTTGGAATTTCCGGAAGTGCCCTGGCAAAGGGTGTTGTTCAACGCACACATCGATTTTCATGAACTTATCTTTTCGCCCTACGAAGAAAACGTGCTCTATGCAGGTACTGATGGGGGTTTGTTTAAAAAAGATTTGTCTTTCCCAGGAACATTCACCGATGGTGTCGCTGACCGGTGGAAGACTAATCAGCGGGAATTTTACGGAACCTTCAACGGCAATCCAACCATTGAACTCAATAACGGATTGGGCATCTCCACCATCTATAATTTTGGCAGCTCTGCAGTCGATCCTTATCAAATCCTGGCCGGCTGTCAGGACTGTGGCATTTTTTACCATAAGGACAATCAATGGAAGTCGGTAATTAATAATGCAGACGGCTTTGAGTGCCTTATGGACCATACAGATATAAACCTAATGTATGCTACGCTCCCGCCCCCCGCCAATGGAACGATTTTCAGATCCTCTGAAAATTGCTTCAACCCCACCTGGGAAATCATGATGGCGGGCAGTGCTCCGATAAACGAAACTTCATGGTTTGGTGCTGCACTCGTGGCCGATCCTTACGATAACAAAACACTTTTTCAGGCGCGGCGAAACCTGTGGAAAGTTGATGATGCTTCCACGGCCACTCCCTCCGACTGGTATAAAATTACCGACATCAACGGCCTGATACCTCCGGGTTGGGGAAACAACAACTGTGCAATTTGGGCCCTCGAAATTGCCCCGACAAATCCAGGCTACCTCTATTTTTCGGGTGTAAAATTAGATAACTGGCAAACTGAATTTGATGCGGTACGTCTTTTTAAAACTTCCTCGGGGGGAGGAACAAACCCTGACGACTGGAACGACATCACCCCTCCCACCCCGGGAAATCCTGAAGGAACCTATTTTATTTCAGATATTGCTGTAAGCAGCCAAAACCCGGATAAAATATGGATTTCCTACAGCGGATATCTTGAGGATTATAAAATAAAACACTTCGATGGAACATCCTGGAGCGACTGTCATCAAGGACTTCCCAACCTGCCCATAAATTGCCTGGTATATGAAAACGGAAGCAACGAATGCCTTTTCGCAGGCACCGATGTTGGCGTTTATTTCAGGGATGCTGCAATGACAGGGTGGCTCCCCTTTTCCGAAAACCTGCCTGCCGTTATCGTTAACTGGCTTGAAATAAATTACACCAACCAAAAGTTGCGGGCAGGAACCTTTGGCCGGGGATTGTGGGAGAGCGATTTACCCGAAACTACCACCATCGACAAAACCGGTTATGTGAAAGCCAACACTTGTGCCACCAGCATATTGATTTTCCCCAACCCCGGCCGGAGCCAGTTCAGCGTGATAATACCTGAAGATCTGGAGTTTAAGGAAGCTGCCATGTTCAATACCCTGGGAAAAAGCATCGAAATTTCGATGACCAGGAGATCAGATACAAGGTTCACACTGGAGACAGGAACTTTACCGGGCGGGATATATTATTTACAGATCACCATACATAAAGGTACAGCCACGAAAAAGCTGTTGGTGGAATAATGCTAACCTTTTTAATTCTACTTTACTAAAATAACTTTTCTCGATAATACCTGTCAATATCTGTTTGTCTTTGTTTATGCCTAATGTGGATATGCTCCATGCAAAGGTCAACCTCCTTTTGTGTTGCAAAGTTGATTGCGATAACCAACAACTTTGCATCTCTAACACTCATTAGCGGCACCTCGTCTTGCAGTTCTATTTTTATATTCAAGATATAAAGACCAGCTATCATTACCAGAGCCATGTGATGTTGCCAGGCCAACCATCCTGTTACTTGATAACCGGACACATCCCCAACTCATTTTTGCTGTCATCAAAGCAACGTTCTACCCAATATCTGCTTCATTGAAAATATGCCCATTCATTATTGGTATATTGTTCTTTATCTCCATTACTAAGCGAATATTTCGTTTTCTCCGATTGGGTAATGACCAATGTGCAAAATTTTTCGTTACTCAGTGATGCGTGTATTGAAACCTGGCGTTTATCTACTTTCCCTGCAACTCCGGCATATTAACGTGCTACTCCTTCGGACTTATCCCCCTTTTTAAGATGTGATGTTTCATCAAAAATAAATCCCGTTGGTCGTCCACTTCTTTTCTTTTGAGCTCTTAGCAGGCTATCTGCTTGCTTCATCGTAATATGGTTTGATTCCTGGTAGCTCCATTTGCTTCCGGATAAGAAATGTATGTATCGTGTGTAGTCTGAATCAGTTACTTTTTCAACCATTCGTTCCATATTCTCATGCCCCTTTTCGCACTGCTAAAGCCCTGAACGATACTCATTTGCAACCCGTGTACGGCTTACTGTACACCCTGAATACACAATCATAAACTCTGTATATCAGCGTATTAAGGCTTTTTTTACTCAAATATCTGCCTCTGCCTTTAAAACCAAATTTTTTTTCTCTGGTCGTTTTTGCTTCATTATCAAATAATGACCAGAGTGTTAATAATGATGCTAATGTGCTGATAATGTATTATTTCCTCAACTATTATTATCCTTTCTATTTTAGTAAAGTAGAATAAAAAGCATTTTGATAATAATTTATACTTTTACAAAAAAAAGAATATGCCAGTTGAAATAATCAAAGATTTAAGTTTGGATCAAATTTCAAAGTGGATAGATAACGAAAAATGTGTGCTGGTTCTTGGACCAGACCTGGCTTTCGATTTCCAGAAACCCCTCCTTCGTGAACTTTCACAGCATTTGCATAGCAAACAAATCGAATTTAAATTTGATGAAACAGAAGAATTATTTGCTTCAAATATTGGGTTTGACCCTGATTTTTTTACTGAAGTCTCAACTTTTTTCGATGGATTAAAAGGGAATGGGATACATAAAAAAATTGCTGAAATCCCTTTTAATATGATCATTTCTTTTTCTCCCGATTTGCTGCTGAAGCAGGCTTTTGATAATCAGAATTTCGATTACACGTTTGAGTTTTATAATAGAACCGTTAATCCAAATCCTATCCTTAACCTGACAAAAGAAAAGCCGTTGCTGTACAATTTTTTAGGTTCGTGCAACGAGTTTAATTCACTGGTGTTTTGTTTCAAAGATGTGTTTAACTATTTATCGGCAATTTTGGGTAATTTCAGATTAGATGAAAACTTCCGCTACAAACTCCATTCAGCGCATTCCATCTTGTTTTTGGGGTTTAAGTTCGACAAATGGTATTTTAAACTCTTTCTCGAAATGCTGAATCTTGGAGATAAGGCCAAGAAACATGCATCGCTTAAGGAAATTGAGCTGTTAGCCAGTGAAGATGAAAAGCAAAATATGCTGATTGATTTTTGTAAAAATGAATTTAGAATTGAATTCATTCAGCAACCTGGAATAGAAATTATTGATTTGCTGCATCAAAAATACAAACAAAACAATGGTTTACGAAAGCCAAAAGCTCCGCCGGTTACCGGCTCAGGTATTACAGTTATCGGAAATGGTAATACTATAATTAATGGTATCAAGGATAGTGAAATCGATATAAGCCCAAGTTCATGAACCCTACCTTAGAACAATATCGCTATCCCGGCACACGGCCCTTCACTGAAAACGATAAACTTGTGTTTTTCGGACGCGATGACGATATAGAACGCCTTCATCGCCTTGTCATTGTCGAAAAACTGATTGTATTGTTTGGAAAATCAGGTCTTGGAAAGTCATCGCTGTTAAATGCCGGTGTAGTTCCCAAACTAAAAAAGGGGGATGATTTTTACACGATGCCAATTCGTGTAGGGCTTGTTGATGGAGAGAATAAAACACCTTCTGCTGTTTTTTTGAATAAGATTAAAAACCAAATCGAATACAATAATTTCTTGTGGGAAAAAATTGTTCCCCAATTTAAAAACCAGTGGGCTAATGATGACCTGCACATAAGTTTTTGGTTAGCCTGTAAAAGTTTACAAATTCAACACCCAAATAGAACACTTGTTTTTATCTTCGACCAGTTCGAAGAATTGTTTGGGAGGGAAGCAGAAGACATCATACGCTTTAGCTTTTTGCTCTCTACAATTTTGCACGGGCAAACGCCACAAACGATTTTAAACAAAATAATTGATAATCATAAGGTAGAAAAAGGTTTTTTAACGAAAAAAGAAATTGCGGCAATTTCCGAACCTCTTCAAATTAAGATGGTGATATCCATACGCAGCGACAGGATGAGCTTGCTCAACCGCATGAAAACCCACATTCCGCAAATCCTTCAAAAAACTTATGAGCTACTGCCTTTAAATATTAAGCAGGCAGAGGATGCCCTTCAAAAACCTGCTCGCGCCGAAGGGGAGTTTATTTCACCTCCATTTCAATACGGCCCAAAGGCAAGTGAAAAGATAATCGATTTTTTATCATCAAACCGCGAAAAGTCGATCGAAGCATTTCAGTTGCAATTGATTTGTCAGTTTTGCGAAAAACTGATAGTAGAGCGAAAAGGGAAGCCGGATTTTGATAATACCATACATGCTGCAGACCTTGCTGACCTTGGTGATCTTGACACCATTTTCATTCGACACTATGAGGAAATAATAGAAAAAATTTCCGATGATGATGTTCAGCGTTTGGAAGTGCGCCGCCTGATTGAAGAAAAAATGATTGTGGAGGGCAGCCGTGTGCCTCTTCCCGACATTATAATTACATCTACTTATAAAATTCCCAAAGAGCTTTTACAAAGTTTGGTAAATAGCCGTCTGTTGCGCTGTGAACCCAATACTACCGGGGGTTATAGCTACGAAATTAGCCACGATACACTGGTAGAGCCTATTACTGCTTTGGGCAATCTGAGGAAAGAGCAAGAGGAAAAAGAGTTGGAAATGGTGCGCAGAATGAGAGAGATTCTAAAAGAAAAGGAACGCAATGAAAGGGAAAATCAGGAAAAAATTGAGCGATTAAAAGAGAAGTCTGAACAAGCAAGAAGGCGATGGATTCTTCGTTTTTTGGTTGCTGTAATTGCATTAGTACTTGCCGGTTTGGGTTTTGCTATATGGCAAATTGCTGAAACAACTAAACTAAAAAACCATGCAGATATCCAAAAGCAAAATGCCATCACATTTTTGAAACAGGAATTGGCAAGTAAAGGTATAATTGCAGATGATTTGTTTGGATACTTTTTAAGCGAAGCCGAGCGAAAATATGGAAAAGGACTATACACCGATGCAAACAATGATTATAACCGTGCCCGGCTTTTGGCCGAAGATGCACAACAAGAATCCGAAATTCAAACCCGTTTGAGTGAAATTGATACCATACAGAAATTTTTACTTCAAGCCGGAAAATTCAATACACAAAAAAACTTTACTGCCGCCATTCAGGAATATGAAGAAATCTTAGCTATAAACCCGACTGATACCATTACACCATTTCGTATCGAATTTGCCCAAATGCTAATAGATGGCTATATGGTGGAAGTACCCGGCGGTACTTTTACGATGGGTGACAACAGTAGTGGCCAATGGGATGAAACCGAACATGAGGTTAGCCTCGACACCTTTTACATGGGAAAATACGAAGTAAGCCAAAATTTATTCCTAAAGGTAATGGGCTGGAACAGATCCTATTTTGATGACAATCCCGAAAACCCGGGTGAAAGTGTTAGCTGGTACGATGCTGTGGAATGTTGCAACCGACTAAGCGAATTGATGGGATTAAAACCCTGGTACAACATTAAAAAAAATGAAAGGAGTAGTGATTATAATTCAGAACCATATTTGGTCGAAATAAATAAAAATGCCAGCGGATTTCGCTTGCCCACCGAGGCTGAATGGGAATACGCAGCAGGTTGGGATATTAATGGCAGAATGCGCTGGGCAGGGACGAATAATGAAAACGAATTAAAAAATTACGCAAACTATGATACCACTCATACTATACCTGTTGGAAGTTTGCGGCCCAACCCATTGGGCTTGTACGATATGAGCGGAAACGTATGGGAGTGGTGTTGGGATTGGTATGATGGTGAATATTACGAGCAATGCAGGGTCGAGGGTATTATAGAAAATCCCTGTGGCCCCGTAAATGGTTCTTTTCGCGTGTTGCGCGGCGGCTCGTGGTCCGACATCGCCCACTTCTGCCGGTCGGCTCCCCGCTTCGGCAACGTTCCCGGCAACGGGTGGAGCCGCCACGGCTTCCGCCTGCTGTTTGCCTTTCAGTTCACATCTGAGCCAGACAAGCCAGGCAAAATATTGAGCGAGTGAAGCAGGAGCGAAGTGGAACGAGCGACAAGCTTCACGAGTACAATATTTTGAAACAAAATGGCGCGAAGCGCCGAAATTTTTTTTAAACGATTAATAAAAACGCTATAAAAGAACCAATGAATTTCGACATACTAATTAACCAGGTTGAGCAAACTCACACCTATCTACAGCAAAATACCTTAACGGCTGTAAATATCAACCTTACCATGCGCAATTGGTTGATTGGTTTTTATATTGTCGAATTTGAACAACAAGGCAGCGACCGCGCCGCTTATGGCGAGCGATTGCTAGAGAAAATGGCCGCACGACTCAGTCATATCAGAGGATTGTCAAACAGGAATTTAAACTATTTCAGGCTTTTTTATTTGAGCTATCCGCACTTTACGCAACTTTTTACCAATAGTGATTCAATCAATGTAAAGCCATTAAAAATGGTGATACAAGGGATTGTTGAATACCTGAACCAAAAGGGGCAAATCCCTGCTGCCAAGATAGTGGAGGCCTACTATCAAATTATGCAGACACCGTCTGCAAAATCTCAATCACCGGAAAATTCAATTTTGCAGATGCCGTCTGCAAAATTTCAAAAGAATGAAAATCTTTTAACTGTACCCTCAGAGAAATTAATTTCGCTTCTGTCGTTTTCGCATTTTATCGAAATAATTCGCATCGGCGATCCATTGAAAAAGACTTTTTACGAAATTGAAGCAATCAAAGGAAACTGGTCGGTAAAACAACTTCAACGACAAATAAACACCCTCCTGTTTGAGCGTACCGGTTTATCCAAAAATAAAGCAGAGGTACTAAGCCAGGCTAATATTGATGCCGAGACTCTTGACATGGAAAACAGCATTCGCAATCCTTATTTCTTTGAATTTTTAGGTCTTAAAGATAAAGACACTGTCTCGGAAAGTGATTTAGAAACAGCATTGCTAAATCATTTGCAAGAGTTTATTCTGGAACTCGGTGAGGGTTTTTGTTTTGAAGCCCGTCAAAAACGCATTTCTATTGGTAGTAAATATTATCATATTGATTTGGTTTTTTACCACCGTATTTTGAAATGCCACGTACTGATAGACCTTAAAATAAACGAGGCCGATTATTCCGACATTACGCAACTGAATACATACGTGAGCTATTACCGGAAAAATATGATGCAGGTTGGCGATAAACCAAGTGTTGGCATTTTGTTGTGTACAAGCAAGGACGAAGCTTTTGTTGAATACGCGCTTGCAGGTTTGGATGAGAAAATTTTTATAAGCCAGTATTTGTTGCACATACCGGCGAAGAAAACATTAGAAAAGTTTGTAAAAAGCGAAATTGATAATTTTAATTAACGAAAATAAAGGCCTAAAAATCATGCAAAAAATAAAAATCTTCCTCGCTTCTTCTTCTGAGCTACAAGCCGACAGAGAGCAGTTCGAAATATTTATTTATCGCAAATGTAAAGTCTGGTATGATAAAGGTGTTTTTCTGCATCTCGATGTTTGGGAGGATTTTACGGATGCCATGAGTGCAGGGGGTTTGCAAAGCGAATACAACAAAGCAGTAAGTAGCAGCGATATTTTTGTTTTGCTGGTACACAACAAAGTGGGGAAATACACTTCGGAGGAGTTTGAAAAAGCCTTTGGTCAATTTTCAGAAACAAACAAGCCCTTTATCTTTACCTATTTCAAAACACCAATTACCACACAAAATCGGGAAGACATTGAAAGTTTGTGGGCCTTCGAAGATAAATTGAAGGTGTTGAAACACTTCAAAACAGAATACCAAAACATCGAAGGCTTGCGCGAACACTTCGGCAACCAACTGGCCAAACTGGAAAACAACGGCTTTATAAAGAACCCGGCAATGAAAGCAGCAAAGGAAAACCAGCCTGCATCAGCAGCAATTAACAAAACCAATAAAACCGATATAAAAGGAGATGGAAATTTTGTTATTCAGGATGTAAACGGAAGTGAAATCAATGTGAAAAAATAGAGGATGGGATATTATTCTAAACCTTGCTGTAAGGTTGGCTTAACGAAGTTTTATCACTTCAATATTCTAAACTCTATTTGTTTCCCCTTCCTAACCTGAACAAGCCAGAACCAAACAGGAAAGAAAGTGTAACTTTAGCACATGGAATTATTTACCGCAACATATAGAGAAAAGATAGCTGGAGAATTAAGCTGCTTTGACAGGGTTATACTAACGGGAACTCTACCAACAGTTTGCCATGCCAAAGGAATGACATCCTATTTGTATGCAAAGGGGATACGGATTTTTGATTATCCCAAATTTTCTATCAGCGAACACGGATTTGTTGCTTTGGCGTTGGATACAGAAGGAAATTCCATAGGTTTTCATTCCAATAAATAAAATATTTTATGAGCAGGTTTTTATTGTACGGCAAACTCACAGCTAAGCTGGGACAAAGAGAAGAACCTGGAAATATTCTGATTCAGGCTTCAAAATCCGTTACCACAGCAAAAGGACAAGAAATTGAAATTCCTGGTGGAACCGGTATTTAAATATGCAATGCAAGATGAACTTCGATCAAAAAGTTACAGAATACATCAACAATGCTTTGGATGATCAAATTCCAATTCTTGAAGCATTGCGCAAACTCATCCACCATACTGTTGAAAATGTTTCTGAAGAAATCAAATGGGGGTTTCCTGTTTTCGCAAAGACAAAAGATTTTGCTTATTTGAGATTTGCAAAAAAGCATGTTACACTTGGCTTTTACAACATTCAAAAAATCGATGACCCTGACCATTTATTAGAAGGAAAAGGAAACACTTTAAAACATATTAAAATCAAAAACGTAAGCGAAATCAGGACAAAAATAATTTCACAATGGCTGAAAGAAATAACGAGCTGACAAAACAACGAAAGGCTGTCAGCACATTTCCAAAAGGCGGGGTTTCATGTTCAGATGATAGTTTTGTGATCAGGCAAACTTTAGTTTTTCAAATCAATTTTAGTGGTATAACTCCCGCCCTTCGGGTAGTAGCAAAACATTGGAGCTTAAATCAAAAACACTCAATACCATGAAAAAAATAAAATTTGTTTTATTATCATTTGTTATTTTCGGTTTTCTAATCAGTTGTAGGCAAACCATAAGTCCGGAAACAAAACACACCGAATTTGTGAATAAGGAACACTATGTTTCAATTGACGGATTGTGGCGGGTTACACCAGAAACAGCAATACAATTTCCAAACGGGACACTTGAGCCAGTAATACAGATAAGTGGTGATGCCAATGGCAAACTCACAGCACGAGGCTGTTTTCTTTGGGATAGCCAATTTTACGATTATTGGGAGATCAAAGGTGTTCAATACATCGATTCCAGCAACCAGTTGGTGATCGATTATGATGAAAGGGGAATTTACAAAGGAATCGTTGATTCAAAAAAAGAAAATATCCGGGGTCTTGCTATCTGGGACGAAGCAGATACATCTGACCACAATAAAATTGATTTTATACGTGATGAAAATACAGATGTAAACAAATTATTTATCCCCTACCCTTCCGGTTCTGACGGAAGCATAAAATATACTTATCATCAGCCCGAAAAGCGTAATGACCAACTTCAAACCGCCTCAATATTTGAATTTGTAAAAGATTCAACTGCATTTTACAATTTGATCGAAAAGATCATTAAACAAAAATTCGGGCGGGTGGAATCATTCATCATTATCAAGGATCAGAAACTTATTCTTGAAGAATATTTCTACGGTTGGGATCGCTCCCAACTGCATCCCATTCACTCTTGCACTAAAAGTATAACCTCTTTGCTGTTGGGAATAACATTGGAACGTCATAAAAAACCTGAGACAGATGTACCGGTTTTTGATTTCTTCCCGCAATATGATTCATTAAAAACTTCAGAAAATGAGAAAATCACACTTAAACATGTTTTAACAATGACTTCAGGACTTCCGGAAGATGATGATTTTGAGAAAAATGATCCTGACGACCTGGTGAAACTAATGCTCAGCCTGCCACTGGAATCCACTCCGGGAGAGAAGTTTAAGTATAATAATAATGGCACAAATATTCTCGGCAGCATAATCAATACTCTTGAAAAAAAACAAGCTGATGACTTTGCAAAAGAGGTTCTGTTCAACAAGCTGGGCATTTCGGAGTTTTACTGGCATCGGGAAAATGATGTCCTTCAATGCCACAGCGATCTTCAATTATTTCCGGCAGATATGGCAAAAATAGGTTTACTGGTTTTAAACTACGGCTCATGGAATGGTGAGCAAATCGTTCCGAAAGAATGGATTAATAGGTCAACAAAACCACAGGTAGCCGAAAGTGAATTCTTCGATTATGGATACCAATGGTGGTATAGGTCGAAGCGAAACAAATCATGGTGGGAGAATCCGGTACACGGCAGCAATAATGAACACGATATGCTCTTAGCGCTTGGTTATGGAGGACAGTTTATTATGATCATCAGGGATCTGAACATGGTTATCGTAACAACTTCATCGGATTATAACGAAAGCAATGGCATGTGGCTTGCGAAAGTTCCAATGGTTATCGAAGAAGTAGTGCCTCTATTTGGATATCATTAAATAAGCACACCATATTACGATTATGCTCCCCATTGCTTTAGTCAAAAAAAATGTTTTTTTTTAAATGAAAAGAAATGCAAAGTTTCAGCAGTAAAATAGTCATTGGCCTGATCAGGAACAGGCATTTGTTCAAATTGAAAACAAAACCGGAAGTTGTTGATGAAAATTTTTCGGTTGATGAGTTTCGCCATAGTATCGATAAAGCATCAGCCAGAATAAAATTACCAAAAGATGTTTCAGCGCAAAGCATTGCGGTAAACGGATTAAATGCTGAATGGATCATTCCTGAAAATGAACTGAAAGATAAAGTACTACTTTACATACATGGTGGAGGTTTTATTTCAGGTTCTTGTCATACACATCGCATGCATGTTGCAAAATTTGCAAAAAAGTGCAAGATAAAATCATTGGTTTTTGATTACAGATTAGCACCTGAAAATCCTTTTCCTGCCGCTCCCGATGATTGTGTTATCGCCTATAAATGGTTATTAGGGCAGGGGTTTGAGGCAGATAATATTATTGTGGGAGGAGAATCTGCAGGAGCAACTTTAGTATTGTCACTTTTATTAGCTTTAAAAGAGCATAATATCAGCCTGCCCAAAGCGGCTTTTTCAATTTCTCCGGTAACAGATTTGAGTTGCAGTGCAAAATCATTTGAATACAATGCCAAAAATGATGTTGCACCCATGGGTTCATGGACATTGTGGACAAAGATGTACATATCCGGAAATGACACAAAAAATCCATTATTGTCACCTCAATTTGGAAATTACGAGGGCATTCCTCCATTATACATTTGTGTTGGAACCCATGAAATACATTATGACGATTGTGTAAATGCAGCGAAGGTAGCGGAGCAATCCGGAGTTGATGTTACCTTGCGAAAATGGGATAAAATGATTCATGCCTTTCCTCTGTTATCACCGCTCTTTCCCGAAGCCAGAAAGGCATTACAAGAGATATGTGATTTCGTAAATCATCATACAAAAAATAATTGAGTGAAAAGAAATATTCCGAACAAGTAACCCATGGTATAAAAAATTGTGATGCGGCAGCTTATTCAAGTCCCGGCCATCACCCAAACCATCCGGCTTTCCCCTAAGCCAGGTACAATCCCCATAACATATTAACCCGAACTACCCATCCAAAAGCGCAGCGAATTGATAAATATGCTATGGCTAATGCGTTGCAGTTCGGGAAACCACGATTTATCCAGAACATTCGCTACCAATTTTGGGGAATGAAAAGAATCTCCAAAATTCCGGGATTGATGTTGCGTACTCGCAGAAAATTTGAGAATTTTCCGGGATATTTCTGTGTAAATTCGGTAAAAAATAACGGATTTCAATCATCCGGGCTATCCTG
>JAIOZV010000119.1 GCA_021740425.1 Bacteroidales bacterium
GAATTGTTCAGCATAGAAGAAAAGAAGGATTTTTCCAATCCCCGCTACATGCAACTGTTGATGAAATACCATTACCCACAGCATGTGCTGCGTAAACCGCCGGAAGAATGGCCTGACTCCGTGAACCGTACATTTGAACACCTCAACGAAAACGTGTATGTCCCCATGCAGGGGCAAAGCGAGTTTGGGGTTACCAAAGGAGCTAAACTTGAATTTTGGGACAGATCGGCTGAGCTACATAAAATCCATGTACCGGTACTTACCATCGGAGCAGCCTTCGACACCATGGATCCTGAGCACATGCGCCGCATGGCCGCTCAGTTTCCAAAAGGTACTCACCTGCATTGCCCCCATGGCAGTCACCTGGCTTTGTACGACGACCCGCGAACTTATTTCGAGGGCATGATCCAATTTATAAATGGTGTAAGCGCATTAAAATAATGGTTCTATAGTTAATTTACATGGTAAAGATAAAAACCACCATGAAAGAACGGATTGCACTTTTAAAATTTTCGGTTCTACTACCATTTTTGCGGGTGAAATTTCAACAGGATGAAATAAAAGTTAATAAATCAATTGGCGGAGTGCAGTTTCCAGTGCTTGGCAGTATTTGCAAAAGGGAAATAAATTATGGCCTGGTAATATTTAAAAGAAGTTATTCTCAAAAGATATAGGTACTGCAAACTGCCAAATTTGAACCGCCAACAATTTGCCTGTGTTGATGAATAATCTTCCACAAAATTTGCAGTAGAGCCTTATTGATAATGATTTCTAAAATTTTTGATCATGATTCATTTCAAGTCAGGGTATTGGAAATTATCAATAAAATTGATTTTATTATTCTCAGCACTTTTGTAATCTTATTTAAGTGGATTTTGTGCTGATGCCGATAGCTTAAAAAGATTATTGGACAAGGCCACTGGTGAAGAAAAATTCAATCTTCTCATCCAACTGGCCAGGCAACATTCGCGCACCGATTTAACCAAAAGCCTTTACTACGCCGGGCAGGCCTATAGCTTTGCGGAAGAGAGCCTAAATGATGAATGGAGGGCAAACGCACTGAACAGCCTGGCCATTATTCATTACAACCGTGGCGACAACCAGCAGGCTTTGGCACATTTAAAGCAATACTTAGCACAAATACACAAACTTTACAATAAAAACCCCGGTTCGGAGCAGTACCTCGACAAACTACTTACAGGCTACAACAAAATTGGTAATGTGCTGAAAGATTTGGGGGAGTTCACTCAGGCCATGGAATCGTTTCTGAAAGCACTCACCATAATGGATTCGCTGCCTACCGAAAAACGCAATTTGCCACTTTACATCAAACTGCTGAATAATACAGGAACTATCAAAATTGCACTGGGTGATTATGATAAAGCCAATGAGATTTTAAAAACTGCTCTGGCATTGAGCAGGGAGAATGCCGATGACCTGAATATTTCCATATCGCTGAACAATCTCGGGCTGGCAGCCATCGAAACAAGCCGGTTTGATGAAGCCCTTGAATACTTTAACGAGGCTGTGGAAATTGGGAAAAAGATAAACGACCTGATGGCTTTGGGTGGATATTACAACAACATCGGGCTCATTTTTGAGAGGCAGCAACAGTTTGAAAAGTCACTGGAATTTTATAATAAATCACTCGGCATCAGCCGTAAACTTGAGTATCACTATGGCATTGCCAATACCCTGGGTAATATTGCCAACATCGAAATACAAACCAGCCGTTACCATTCAGCAGGAGAGCGATTACAGGAGGCTTTGCACATTGCCAAAATCACAGGAAATAAGGATCTGGTTAAAAAAATATACCTTTATCAATATGATTTATACCGCCACCAAAACAAATTTGAAGAAGCGCTGAACGCCCACATTTTATATACACAAATTAAGGACAGCCTGTTCAACGAAGAGCGAAGCCGGCAAATAGCCGAAATGGAGTCCAGATACGAATCGGAGAAGCAGCAGCGCGAAAATGAAATACTGAAAAAAGATATTAAAATCAGGAAAAACAATCAGCGCATTTTTTTAATTGCAATTGCTGCATTATTACTTATAGCCTTTCTTTTATTTGTTTTGTTCAGAACAAAAGCCAGGTCGCTGAAAAACGAAAAAACCATCAGGCAGCTTGAAAAGGAAAAAAATGACATGGAAACCAAACGCCTCGAGAACCAGGTGTTTGCCGAGCAGCAAATCAACCGCCTGCAAAACGAAAAGTTAGCCCATAAAAACCGGGAACTTTCTACTCGGATATTGCACGCTATCAATAAAAATGATGCGATGACCGGTATAATCCGCGAACTTCAGGAGGTTAAAGCCGGAGGCAGTCAGGATATCGCTTAGTGCTACGAAAAAATAAGCCGCATAGTTAAGGATAACATCAACCTCGATAAAGACTGGGATCTGTTTAAACTTCATTTCAAAGAAGTAAACCCCGGATTTTTCTATCACTTAGACAAGCAATTTCCCGGCCTCACACCAAACGAACAAAAGTTATGCGCCTATTATCGCATCAATCTCGACACCAAGGAAATTGCAAGGATGTTAAACATTACTGCAGGTTCAGTCCAGAAAGGCCGACATCGCCTGCGCAAAAAAATGAACATCCCTTCCGATGTTGAATTCCCTGAGTTTATGAGCAGGTTCTAGGAATAAATCAGGGTGATTTCAGGCCATTTTATAGAAAAAATCAATTCCGGATCATAAAATAGTCATAGATGTCCAATCATTGTCCTACCCTGATATTTGGTTTTTAGCTATCAGGTAACGTAATTTTATCACTTCGTAAAAAAAATGCATAGAAAATGAAGAAATTTACAGTATTAATAATTTTGCAGTTTACAGCCGTAGCTATAATGGCGCAAAGCTGGTCCCTGAAGTTTTACGGATCTTATAATCATGTCACCATTAATTCATCACCCGACTTCAGCGTAACAGATGAACTCACCATCGAAGCATGGATCAAAGTGGATGCCTTTGATAAGGATTGGCAGGCAATGATAACCCGGGGTGACGATAGTTGGAGGCTTCACCGGAATGCCGGTACAAACCAGGTAGCATTCAGCACTACCGGTTTGAGCAACCAGGATTTGTCAGGAACCATCGAAGTAAACGACGGAAAATGGCATCATATAGCTGCTGTTTATGATGGGTCAAAAAAATATCTTTATATTGATGGAAGGCTGGATGTGTCCGTAGAAGTTACCGGAGCCCTTGCAACAAACAACAAAGTTGTTTTGATTGGCGGGAACAGCGATTACATGGATCGGGGTTTCAAAGGATACATCGATGAGGTGCGTATTTATAATGCGGCAAGAACAGCGGCAGAAATACGGGCCATGTTGTGCGGATTCCTTTACACCACCGAACCGGGACTGATCGCATATTATCAAATGTCGGATGGTTCGGGATCTGCCCTGACTGATAACAGCGGAAACGGACATCCCGGAGCGATTTCATGGGCAAGTTGGGAAAATGATTATCAGGTTCCTGAAGGCGATGGCAGCGAAGCCAATCCTTATAAAATGTCAGGAATTCAAAATTTACAATGGTTAAGATCAAGAATTGACATCTGGTCGCAATTCAAACATTTCCGACAGGAAAATGATATCGATGCTTCCTCTACGGCCTGTTGGGATTTTGGACAAGGTTTTTTACCTATCGGAGATATTTACAGCATCCTCAGGCCTTTCAAAGGTTATTATGATGGTCAGGGATATTGTATCGACAGCCTGACCATCAACCGCCCTTCCGGAAATAGGTTGGCCCTTTTTGGATATCTTGAGGAATCCACACTTGAAAACTTATGCCTGACCAATGCATTCATTTCAGGAGATACGGAAGTAAGTATTTTGGGAGCTCGTGTTATAAACAATTGCTTCATCACAAATTGCACCACCTCCGGCGTCATCAGCGGAAATGGGATTCAAACCGGCGGGCTCATCAGCTCCACCGAAAATTCGACCATACGCAGTTGTTCCAGTTCAGTGGATATTGAAATTAACAACCCGCGAAAAGCATATATCGGAGGTCTTGTTGGCGCCGTCAACACGAATGTGGTTATAGAAAACTGCTATGCAACAGGTAATGTAATTGCAGATGACTGCTGGCATGTTGGAGGATTGATTGGGGACATTGACCATACACCTGTTACAGTAAGCAACTGCTATTCTTCCGGAGTGGTTACAGGACAGATGGGCGGAAACCTGACCGGAGGATTGATTGGCACCATTGCGTATCCTTCGGGCGGGGTTCAGATACAAAATTCGTTCTGGGATACCGAGGCTTCGGGCATAGCCATCAGTGCCGGAGGTACAGGAAAAACTACGGTTGAAATGAAAACCGAATCTACTTTTACGAATGCAGGATGGGATTTTTCAGCAATATGGGGCATAAATGGTTTTGACAATGAGGGTTATCCCTTCCTTTTACCCATCGGCATGCCTATTGTTACCACTGATGAAATATCCAATATTGAAACCAATTCAGCACAATCAGGTGGAAATGTACTGGACGAGGGGTTCTCTTCTGTATTTTCCAAAGGAATAATCTGGGATGATAGTGGTATCCCGATGGTTACCAATTATTTGGGTATCACAAACGAAGGCGGAGGGGCAGGGGCATTCACCAGTAACCTTAGCGGGCTTAATGATACCACAGTGTACTATGTACGTGCTTATGCCACCAATAGCGAAGGTACAGGATATGGAAGCGTAAAAACATTTGCAACCCTGATGGATGAACCCCCTGCAATGGCTCCTCCCGGTAATGCCCTCGATTTTGATGGAACCGATGATTATGTGAGCATCCTAAATAATGAATCAAATTTCGATTTTACAACTGCCATGACCATTGAAGCCTGGATAAAAGTGGATAATTTTGATGAAGACTGGCAGGCCATCGTAACCAAAGGGGATGGCGCCTGGCGACTGCATCGCCATAGTGGAACAAATCACATTTCATTTGGCACCAGCGGCTTGAGCAATGTTGACCTGGAAGGAACCACCGATTTAAACAACGGACAATGGCACCATGTAGCCTGTGTGTTCGACGGTTCAACCAAATACATTTATGTGGATGGAACATTGGATATATCTGTTAGCGCTTCCGGCACAATAGCCACCAATAATTATCTGGTAAATATTGCCGAAAACGGCGAAAATACAGGAAGGTATTTTAATGGCCTTATTGATGAAGTCCGCATCTGGAATATTGCCCGCACCCAAACGGAAATCCAGGACAATAAGAATAATGTGCTTACAGGCAATGAAAGCGGGCTGGTGGCTTATTACAAATTCGATCAGACATCAGGTTCCTATTTGTATGACCATACAGAAAATGGCAACCAGGGAGCATTGCAAAACATGGACAACAGCGATTGGGTGCCTTCGGGCTGGTTAACCGATAACGATACCTGGACCGGAGCAATTGACAACGACTGGGCAAAACCCGGCAACTGGGAAGGTGCCACCGGGCCGCCCGTATCCGGCAAAAATGCGGTTATTCCGGTTACCACCAACAATCCACGGCTCGAAAGTTCTGCCGAAATTGACGGTCTGTACATCTCCGACGGCGCTTCGCTTACCATCGGTGAAAACGGCAGCCTGACGGTTGACGGACTATTGAGTAATGCTTCCGGGTCAGGCGGGCTAATTATCGAATCCACCGCCACAGGAACGGGTTCGCTTATCAGCAGCACGGCTTCGGTACCCGCCACCGTGCAGCGCTACATCGCCGGAAGCCCGGCCTGGCACCTTGTTTCTTCCCCGGTCAGCAATGCCACCGCCGAAGCTTTTTCGGGGCACTACCTGCAGTTTTTCACAGAAGCCACTGCGGTGTGGACCGACATTGTGGAACCAACTGCTAACCTTACCCCGGCAAAGGGTTATTCCCTGTGGTCGGGCGAAGAAACATACACCTTTGAGGGAAACCTCAACGCCGGTAACCAATCCATTGCCACTACACAGATTTATGAAGACCCAAATGAAACCTATTATGGTTGGAACCTTGTCGGAAACCCTTACCCCTCATCAATCAACTGGGCGCAGTTGGACGATACCTGGGGAGCCGTTTATTACTACACTGGAACCACCTACGCCACCTGGAACAACGGCGCACAAACAAACAACGGCACGCAATACGTGGCCCCCGGGCAAGGCTTTTTCATCAGCAGCGACGGCAGCAATTTCCAGCTTACCGATGCCCACCGTACCCACGAAGGCACTTCAAATTATTTTAAAAATGAAACAGCTATTAGTGACATGCTGCGGTTGCAGGTTTCCAACAACCAGGGCAGCGATGAAGTGTGCATTAGACAGCAGGCGGAAGCCACCGACAATTTCGACCGCCCGTTTGATGCCTGGAAAATACGCACCGGAAATGCAGAAACCGCCCAGCTTTACACGTTATCAGGCAGCGGAATCCTTTCGATAGATACCCGGCCTGAATGTACCGAAATTCAATTGGGATTTTCGTGCAGCCTGAATGGACTTTTTACATTTTCGTTAGCCGAAATCCACGATTTTACTTCCGCCCTTATCGAAGACACCAAAACCGGCAAACGCCACAACCTGCTCAACGGCAGCTATGACTTCAATTGGAAAACCGGCGATAGTGAAACACGTTTTAAACTGCATCTAAATGCGGTTGGCATCCAGGAAAATCAACTCAGCGAAAGCAACATACTGATTTATGCCGCCAATAATCAAATCGTCATCAAAGGCGCTGAAAATGGTGAAATGATTGTTTTGGATGTGATGGGCAGGATTGTGTTGCGGCAGGAAATTTCCGGCAAAGGTATAATCACCATCCCTGTAAATCTCCTAACGGGGGTTTATGTGGTGATGATTGCCACTGCTTTTGAAACGAAAACGGAGAAAGTTTTGATAAAATAAATTAAAAAAAATGGAACGCGGATGACACAGATAAAGCGGATTATCACGGATTAGTTCAATCCGTGATAATCTGTCCGATCCGTGTCATCCGTGTTCAAAAAAATGTAAAAACTCAAAATAAACATGAAAACATTCATCAAAATCCCGAAAGCTTTCGGGACAGCACTTTTAATCCTATTAACCATTATACTCCCGATAGCTATCGAGACCATTAACCTCTCCGCCCAAACCCCTCCCCCACCCAACGGTGGCGGAAATCCCGGCAGTGGCAACACCCCCGTTGGGGGCGGCGCACCAATTGCCGGCGGCATTGGAATACTGCTGGCGCTGGGAGCGGCTTATGGCGGGAAGAAAGTTTTTCAGGTCGCGAAGAACCACGAATCGCTGGAGGAGTAGGAATTGGGGAAGTGACCGGGGTCAGGACAGCCCAATTTGCGTTTATTGATTGTCCTCGGCCGGTCAATGCGTGTAATCTGCAGATAACCGTGCCTGCCCTCAAACTATTAAAAATCATTGGCCAACTCATCCTTTAGGCCGGAGTTCCTGATTTCCTTAATGGCTTCACTGGCATACTCCCGGGGCGTAAGGCCAGTGTAATATTTGAATGCCCTAAAGAACGACACCGACGAATTAAACCCTGCCAAGGAATAAAGGGAGCTGACTTCCAGTGGTTCGGAACGGGCAAGACGCTCTGCGATAACCCGTTTGGCCTCATTTACACGATAGCGATTTATGATGCCCCTGATATTCTCTGAAGAATTACGACTGATGGCCTGGTAGATATAGGTTTTATTGGTTCCAAGCAGGCTGACGAGGGTTTTAACACCCAGCTCAGAATCCAGGTAGAGTTGTTTGTCTTCCATAATAGCGATGATTTTTGCATACAGTGCATCCAGCATACCGGGATCAACTTCGGTCTGTTCGTCGGGTAAGGTGTCTGGAGGCAACTTTTGAGGAGCTTTTATGTATGATTCGGGATTAGCCAACAGTTCTGTCTGTAGCTTTGCATTGCTTTTCTGTTGCATTTCCATATATTTTTCTTTGCGGTACAGCGATTCCCGGGACTTACGCAGTTTCCTGTTTTGATACATCAGACTACCTGCAAATAGCGTTGTGATCACAAACAGCAATAGCAGTAGCTGAAACTTCCGTGTTTTACCTTGGAGTTCCATTTCCTGCTTTTCAATCCTCAGATTTTTTTCTTTCACTTCATATTCCACCATGACCCGATTTAAAAGCGCCGTCTGGTTTTCACTGATCACCTGGCTTTTGATTTCTACAAAACGCTCGTACCAAGTAAGCGCTTCGCCAGGATTCGAAAGGTTTTTATAGGCCACATACATCATGCTGTCGACCCTCATCTGCTGAACCGGAAATGGTTCTTTTTTCAATAGCGAATCGGCCAAAAAACCATATTTTAATGCGCTTGTGAAATCATTTTCTTCAAGTGCTCCCTGGATGATGTTGCAATAGCTCATTGCCATAAACTGCGAACTGCCTAACTGCTCAGCAACTTCCATGGCCAGCAAAAGGTACTTCTTCCGTTCTTCTTTAATCCCCATCGCCATATAGCAGTCTGCAATAGTGCCGTAGGTTATTAGGAGCAAATCCGGTTTCGTTCCATTTTCAAGTATTGCAAGTGCTTCCTTTAAATTATTTAAGCAGGTGTCGTATTGTTTCATCTTCAGATGCGTAAGCCCGATGTTGAAATAGTCCACAGCGAAGGAAGCCGTATCATTCATCATCCTATTGATCCGGTTCGCTTCCATGAAATTTTTTAGGGCTTCGGCCGGCCGCTGATTTTGCATTAGTATGGTGGCCATCGAACTCAATGCAAGGCTGTATTGATGGTCATCTCCAACCCGCCTGGCGTAGTTTAGTAGCTTATCAGTGAAAAATATGGCGCTATCCAGGTACCCGAGGCGGTTATAAGAATACGACATCATTTTCCAGGCATCGCTGATGAGTGAGGAATCCTGCGAAATCGCCGACAAAGCGAATGCCTTTCTGGCACAAAGCATGGCCGTATCGAAACTGTTCATCCGGAGGTAGGATAAACTCAGCCTGTTGTAGTAATAAATTTGCCGGTCGCCGTTGTTCTTTGGCCCGTCTTCTCTTAGTTGTGCTTCAATATTATCAGATGCCTCCCGGTATTTACCATCCCTGATCAGGCGTTCGGCAAGGGGGTCCTCAACAACCGAGGATGGAAACCCCTGTAAGGTTGCCATTATAGCAACCAAACTCAGGATTAGTCGGAAACTTTTAGCGAAAGTATTCATAGTAAGTTTTGGCAATTGATCCGTCCATTACAAAAAACGGTAATTTCTGCGTCTGAAGTCCCTTTTCGCAATAAAATATCGATTATGAAAGTGTAAATATCGAATTTGAAAGATAATAACCCGACCAACCCCATAGAATTATCAGTTTTGATAGAAGAAATACGGATTTTGAAATCAATAAAAAAGGTGCTGCCCCTATTTTTGTGGCAATTATCAAATGTAGGTTTGCCTTCATTAAGTATTAACAACATCATTCAAACAAAAATCCTATGAATAAGAATTACTTACTGTTTACTCTTATGTTTATCAGCAACGTTTTACTGATGACATGGTCTGCAGGGCTAAAGGCTCAAACAGCCACGCCACCAACCTCAGGTGACGGCAGTTCAGGAAACCCATACCAGATTGCCACCTTGGAAAATCTTCACTGGATAAGCATGCATGACTGGGAGCTTACCGGAAAATATTTTATTCAAACATCCGATATTGATGCATCCGAAACGGCTACATGGTACGAAACCAGCTCCGGGAGCGGAATCTATCAAGGATGGATTCCCATTGGTGGATTTACAAATACCCATATGGAAATTGTATATGACGGACAGGGGCATGTGATCAGTAATCTGTACATTAACCGAGTCATGAATTATGTGGGATTATTTTATTTTTTAAAGGGCGAAGCTATGGCGTCTAACATATCGAACTTGGGATTAACCAATGTTAATATTACAGGGGTGAAATATGTTGGAGCGATTGCGGGTCAAGCCAGAGGTGATGATCCATACACTTCATCCATATCAAATTGCTACGCAACTGGTTCGGTAAACGGCACTGACGAAAGGGTCGGAGGTTTTATTGGATGGGTAGCCAATAATTGTACCATAGATGCCTGTTTTTCATCTTGCGCAGTTACTGGAAATCTGTATGTCGGCGGGTTTATCGGGATGACTGAGCCATTGGGAACAGTAACAATAACAGAAAGTTATGCAACAGGAGACGTCCATAGTTTAAGTGGAGGTTATACAGGTGGGTTTGTCGGCGCCCATGGTAATGGAACAATCAGCAACTGCTATGCCACCGGGAATGTTACGGCTGATTATAGTTGGGTTATTGGAGGATTTGCCGGAATTATCTCAGCTAACGCATATAACCCTGATATTGTTAACAGTTACTCTACCGGTTCAGTTCCTTCATCAGGATCATATCTCGGTGGTTTCTCCGGTTATGGAACGAATGCAACGGATTGTTTTTGGGATACACAAACAAGCGGTACCAGCAGCAGCTACAGTGGTACCGGCAAAACCACAACTGAAATGAAAACCCAAAGCACTTTTACGAATGCCGGCTGGGATTTTTCTGTTATCTGGGATATAAGTCCGGGTATCAATTCCGGCTATCCTTATCTTGGAAATAACGCCCCTCCTCTTCCAATTATCACCTGGACCGGCACTACCTCCACCGACTGGAATACAGCCACCAACTGGAGCACAGGTATCGTGCCCACATCAACCGACAATGTCACCATCCCTGATGTGGCCAACGATCCGGTGATACTAACGAAGGATGGCGCTTCATGTAACAACCTGAACGTAAACTCCGGTGCCAGTCTTGCCATTCAATCGGACGGTTCCCTGATCACCAATGGCAGCATTACCAACAATGGCACTATTAATATTGAAAGGAGCATTTCCGATGGTGAATGGCACCTGATCTCCATGCCCAATGATAATACATTGTCCAATACTTTCCTGGCTGATCATCTCCAAACATGGACGGAAGATGGCCAAGCCTGGGTCGATATTGTTTCGACAACCACACCCCTCATTCCTGTTCAGGGTTATTCGCTGTGGGGAGTGGCCAAGAACACAACTTATACTTTCACTGGTACACCGAACACAGGAGAACAAAGTTTTACGCTCTCTTACCATAATGATGATTCGAAAACTGCCGATGGAATGAACCTGGTGGGCAACCCTTATCCCTCAACCATCATGTGGGGTGACTTACAGCCAACATACGGGGCGGCCTATGTATGGAATCCAACTACAACTAATTACATAACAAAAACATACGGTGTAATTGCTCCTATGCAGGGATTTTTTATCTACACCGGAACCAACGGCAGCAGCTTTACCCTTCAAAACACACACAGGACACATGGTGGCACATTTTATAAAAATAAGGACGTCCTGAGCAATGGTCTTGTACTTCAGGCTTCATACAAAGCATATTTCGATGAGTTCCGACTTGAGTTTGATGATAATGCCACAGGAGGATTTGTATTGCAGGATGATGCATGGAAGCTGATCAGCGGCTATGATGGAGTTTCCCAGCTCTGGTCAGAAAGCCCTGACGGGAAATTGGCCATTGACAAACGCCCGTATCAGGAAACCATTCAGTTGGGCTTTGCCAACAACCAGCATGGGATTTACAGCATCGGCATCAGCGAAATCGCCGACATCCAGGAAGCAATGCTCGAAGACACCAAAACCAACACCTTCCACAACCTCCATCCCGATAGCTATCCGGGAGGCGCTTACGAATTTACCTGGAATCCGGATTTGGATGTTGAAACACGTTTTAAACTCCACTTAAACGCCGTTGGCATCGAAGAAACCCCAATCACCCCGATAGCTATCGGGGAAAGCGATATTTTGATTTATGCGGCCAACGGCCAGATTTTTATTAAAGGCGCTGAATGCGACCATGTAATGGTTTCGGATATAATGGGAAGAATCGTTTTGCAAAAGGAAATTTCCGCGTCTGAACTGACCGTTATTCCTGCAAATCTCAAAACAGGGGTGTATCTGGTGATTGTTACCACCGGTATTGAAACGAAATCAGAGAAAGTATTTATCAAATAAATTAAAAAAAATGGAACGCGGATGACACAGATAAAGCGGATTATCACGGATTAGTTCAATCCGTGATAATCTGTCCGATCCGCGTCATCCGTGTTCAAAAAAATGTAAAAACATAAAATAAACATGAAAACATTCACAAAAACATTAACAAAAACATTAACAACACTGATAACCATTACACTATTAACCATTAACTTCTCCCTCGCCCAAACGCCTCCCCCGCCCAACGGCGGCGGCAACCCAACCCAGGGCGGCAACACCCCTGTTGGCGGCGGCGCACCCATTGGCGGCGGGCTGCTGATTTTGGTAGCCCTGGGTGCAGCTTATGGCGCGAAGAAGGTTTATGACTATGTTTCGGCAGACAGACCCGAATGATGATGTGCCGCATTGGATAGAACCAAGCACATCGCATACCGATGCTTTTTGTTGATTACGATGATTTTTACTTTGGCATTTTCGATAAAATTTCAAGGATCATCGTAGTCCGGTTTTTAACCTCCGGGAACCCTGTCAGGGCAAGGCTTTGAAAATGTCTTGAGATTTTAATCAAAATGTCTTGAGATTTTAACCAAAATGTCTTGAGAAATTCTCCAAGTTCTCAGGACATTTTTTTTGTCTGCCTGTCTCAAACCCATTTTCTCTATTTCTACTCTATTTCAACTCTATTTTACGCCGAACAAAACCCGGACCTGGTATAGCGATGGTATAGGGAAAATCCCTACTTTTACCCCTTCAAAATTTTGTTGGAAAAAAAGAAAAAAAGAATGATTATCCTTAAACCCCGTCAGGCACTCAACAAAGCCTTTTTAAAAGTTAAACCCACGAGAGTTGAAATTGAGGAGTTCAAGAAAAACCTCCTCTTAT
>JAIOZV010000120.1 GCA_021740425.1 Bacteroidales bacterium
AAGCGGGCTGGGCTTTACTGAGCAAAATTATTCCTACGATTATTTTTATCAGCAAATGCTTACCGACAGTAGTTCATATTGGGATTATTACCAAAAAGAAATCTATCAGTTCGACACTATCTGGTACCTTGACCTTGATGCACTTTTACAAACCGGGGATACTATCTTTATTCCAAATGTGGATTCGGCACTCACCTTTGTTACCGACTCCATCCAAAAATTTAAAGTCGATACTTTATTCGAAAACCGGAATTCCAAATATCATTATTCGTTTTCATTTCTTGAAGTACCTATTATAGGACATTACACCCTGATCAACCAAAAGTTTTATCTCCAAATTAGCGGTGGAATAATTCCCATGTTTATGATTTCCAAAACCGGCACTATTACTTACCCTGAAACGGGACCCGTAATTAATGCCAACCAAATATCGTTTGATTATGGATTTATGCTTTCCGTTTACGGATCCGCAACTTTTGGTTATATGTTCAGCAAAAGATGGTCGATTTTTGCAGAACCTTATTTTAAGAGGAATGTCTTTTCGCTTATTCAAAACGATGATATTCATGTTAAAACCAATTCCTGGGGACTGAAAGCAGGATTGACTTTTCGTTTGTTTTTATTTAAATCAAAATAAAAATTATTGTGAAAACACTTAATTTACATTTCCTGCTTGTTGTGATTTTTGCATTTTTATCGTGCAACAGTTTTGCATTTAATTATGAATTGGATGGATATGTGGTTGTTGAGAATGTGTTTTTACCTGTCGAAAACCAAATTGTTGAATTCAGAAATGAGAGCGGTGCAATCATTGCCTCAGCACTTACCAACGAATTTGGGTATTATTCTAAAGAGATCGAACTGCCATTGTCGGCGCAAATCATCAACCTGAGCCTGTCGAGGAGTTGCAGTGGCGAAGTGTTTTTTTATGATCATCAAATGCAATTGTCCAGTCCACATTTAGGATATACTTTTCTGGTTTGTGAAGACCAGCTTTGCGAAGCAAGATTTAACTATGAGCAACAGGACAGAAACAGCCTCATTGTAGAATTTACGAATATTTCGGTTGGAAATATTGTGAACTATTACTGGAACTTTGGTGACGGTACTTCATCGACCGAGGAAAATCCGGTGCATGAATATGCCAACGCCAATGTATATATTGTCAGCCTTACTGTAAATGGCCCGAATTGTACAGATGCCATTGCGCGTAATGTGGACGTGGATTTTCGCGACTGTCTGGCAAAGTTTTCTTACAACCAGGTGAATCAGGGACAGCAACTTGTAATCGAATTTAAGAATGAATCGCAGGGACAAAACCTTCAATACTATTGGGAGTTTGGCCCGGGTGGGTTCTCTTTCGAGGAAAACCCTGTGTATGCCTTTGATGCTGCGGGCATTTTTAGTGTTCGGCTTCGGGTGGCAGGACAAGGCTGCATTAATCTGCTGGAAAAAATCGTGGAGGTTGCCCCGCTTCCCGGAAGTTTTGCCTTGTTTGAAAACAGCCAAATGTTTTCACCCGATTTCCCGGTTCAATTTACAGATTTGTCGGTGGGCAAAAAAATTCTTTATTGGGTGTGGCTTTTTGGTGATGGCACCACAAGCATCGAGATAAATCCTCTTCATCAATATGCCGAACCTGGAATTTATGAAGCTTCTCTTCGCGTAATCAGTGTCTCCTCCCAAAGTTTTTATACCCGAATTATTGAAGTTGTGGAAAGCACAGGATGTATTGCAGATTTTGAGTACAATCAGCCCAATCCTGATAATCCTCAAATTAGTTTTAACAGCCTTACGGCAAACGGAAATCTGCAATTCCTCTGGGATTTTGGTGATGGCGAAACTTCCAACGAAAAATCTCCTGCACATCAATTTGATGATTTTGGAACCTACCACGTGAGTCTGAGCATTCTTGGCTATGGATGCACAAACTTTTCAACACAAGCAATCTTAATTGAGGAACCCGTGTATTGTGGCGCAAAATTTAATTTTGAACAAGCCTTTCCGCAAAGCAGGGAAATACATTTTGTTGATCAATCTTTTGGTGATGAATTAATTTACCTCTGGGAATTTGGTGATGGTGAAACATCAGCACAAAGCAATCCGGTGCACCTTTACCAGAGCTTCGGGCAATATGAGGTAAAACTTCTGATTTTAAATCCGCAAGATTGCACAGATTCATCTTTTGCAACCATCGAAATACTTCCGCCACTTACCATTTCAGGCTACGTTTTTGCGGGGAACAATGCCTTGAGTTTGGGCAGTGTAAATTTGTACATGAATTTGGAAAACGAACAAATTGAGTTTTTGGGCAATAGTAGTCTTGATGAAGGGTTTTTTGAATTTTATGAGCTATTGCCCGGCGATTATTTTGTTCAGGCTATTCCTGAATTTGAATTTCCTTTTCCGATTATTCCATTTTATTATCCCGTTTATTCAGGTGAAGTTACATTTTGGCAGGATGCAACGTTGATAACTCCCGGCTCTGCCTCACAAAATGTGAACCTTAATCTGGGCAGGTACAATGATTTTTTTGATGGAAGGGCTTCTCTTTCGGGCAAAATTATTCAGTCGGGGACAGATGCTGACATCCCTTGTGTTGTTTATTTATCTGACGAATCTGATGAAATTTTCCAATTCAGACTTTCAGATACACAGGGGCAGTTTAGCTTTATTGATATCCCTTACGGCAGATTTAAAATAAGACCCGAAAAACCGGGCAAGGTGAGCGAGGCTTTTGAGGTTTCAGTGGATGAAGCCACACCCGCATTAAATCATATCCTGTTTCACGAAACAGCACTTACCATAGTCCCCGATTTGAGCAGCCTGGCTAAGGTTGAAAGTGCATCTTCCCCACGGTTTTACCCCAATCCGGCCAATTCCTTCTTCAAAATCCATTTGCCACCGGATGACCCGAATAAAATCTTTCAGCTTAAAATTTTCAGATCGGTGTCGGGGGAGGTGGTTTTGTCAGAAATGATTAGTGAAAACACACAAATTTCACTTTCCGGTTACAACGATGGTCTTTATCTTGTTGAAATTTTTAATGGCCAAAACTTTATTTATCACAAATTATTTATCAGGCACTAATCAAAAATTTCGTGCCTTTAACTCCAATCTTATTGATATTCAGTAAGTATCTTTTGTTTCCAATTATTAATGATGTTTTTTTATAATTTTTGTGCAACCATTTTTTGGATGTGCATCTTCTTTACATCATAAGATTTAGTTCATTTTTTCATATTTTTAGATGAATCTCATACTCGGACTGCTCTCTTGCTCGCAAAACTCTTTTACAAATTGTCTGATGGGATTTTTTTAATGAATAATTATTTTTAACAAAGGGTGTGTAAAAAACTGACTGCCTCTGCTCTGCTTGCTTACTCATTAACTGCTCTATATTACACACCCTTTTTTTTTCGCTCAGGGTAAAACCTGAAAACAAACAATTTTTTGTTTTAGCATCCTTCCCCAATCGGATGCTTTTTTTATGCAGTTTTGTTTCCTGTTCAGCAATAAACTGAGTGCTTATGAAAAGCTATATTGCATTACTGCGCGGTGTAAACGTTAGCGGAAAAAATATTATTAGAATGAATGTTTTGCTTGACCTGATCACGCAGCTTGGGTTTACAAATGTGCAGACGTACATTCAAAGCGGTAACATTATTTTCAGGCATGATGAAATGCCCCTGGATTTTTTTGAGAACAAAATACATGCTGCCATTAAAAATAATTTTGGAATTGATGTTCCTGTAATTGCTATGGATCGGGAATATTTGGGCAGGATAATTTCGGGCAAGCCCTTCGCTGAAGTTGATGAAAGTAAACTGATGGTAACTTTTTTGGCACACCAGCCAGAAAAGGAAAAAGTGGATGCCATTTTGGAAATTATAAATCCGCCTGACATACTAATTCAGGGAAACAAGGCCTTTTATCTGTATTGTCCGGAGGGTTTTGGTAAAACCAGAATCACCAATAATTTCCTTGAAACAAAGCTTGGTGTTAGTATGACCGGTAGAAACTGGAAAACCTGCAATAGGCTGTTTGAAATGACAGTGTAATTCTGTTTTTTATAAAAAAGGGAAGCCAGGTTTCATAATTCAGGATTTAATCACTGGTACCAAAATGATTAATTTGATGACCTGTGATTCACACTATCATAAAAGAACTTGCTGAAAAATTATTCATCTATAGGCTGAATGATTTTTATGCATTGCGTCTAAAAAGCAGAAACAGGAGTTTTTCTGCAAGCCTTATTTAAACCAATCCTTCTTCCTCGTATAGGTGCAAACCTTTTTCGATCATTTCCTTAATTTCAAAGATCAATGCTTCATCCAATTTAGTGATGTGAAAGCAACTTTTTCCTTTCAACATTTTTTTTAGTTCGGGCGACAATTGGAAGGCTAAAGCGTGTGTATAAATGGGGAAAAAATACAGTCGGACATCCTTTGGCTTGGGAACAATACTGCCAAAATAAAAGCTGCTTACTTTCTGCTTGCCCTGCATGGCTTCTTTTGTGCCTGCAACTTCAAGGCCATTTGCATTGTCCTGTCTCACCTGAAGAGGTGGCACATGTTCAAGAATAAGATTCCTGAGGGTTTCCTGAATTTCTGATATTTCCATATTTAAAAATGAATTGTGGGCAAAACTAATATTTTTTAATCTCCTCATAAAAAAAGGGTATTACAAAAATTCTTTTATTTTTTAAGCTTAAATGACTTTAGCCCATACTGACTACTCATTGCAGGTGCAAAAATATTTTTCAAAGGACTTACAAATACATCCTATCTGTTTTCATTTTTGCTATCTTGCGCCCCTTTTTACAATCATAATTTAAAATTATTGAACATGAATGCTGAAATAGGTTTTTCTTTTTGGGATTATATGGTTTTCGTTGCTTATGCAGCAATAATATTAAGCATTGGTTTCTTCGTGTCACGAGCCAAAAAGGGGCATAAACGTAATGCAGAAGATTATTTTCTTGCAGGAAAATCCCTGCCCTGGTGGGCGATCGGGGCATCCCTGATAGCAGCCAATATTTCGGCAGAGCAAATGATTGGGATGTCGGGTTCGGGGATGGCAGTAGGTTTGGCTATTGCTTCCTACGAATGGATGGCTGCCCTGACACTGATAATTGTAGGCAAGTATTTTCTACCCATCTTTATCGAAAAAGGGCTTTACACGATTCCCGAGTTTATCGAAAAAAGATACAGCACAAATCTAAAAACCATCCTTGCAGTTTTCTGGATTGCACTTTTTATATTCGTAAACCTTACCACCGTATTGTTTCTTGGAGGAAAAGCCCTTGATACTATATTAGGCAATGGCGATGGAAGTTTAATTTTAACTTCAATCATCGCCCTTGCATGTTTTGCAGCAGCCTATTCCATTTATGGCGGCTTGGCAGCGGTGGCCTGGACGGACGTTATTCAGGTTGTTTTGCTAGTTCTGGGAGGTTTTATCACAACCTTAATTGCATTGAACCATGTTACTCCCGAAGGAGGCATTATTTCAGGGTTTTCTCATATTTATGATGTGGCCGGGGATAAATTTCACATGATCCTGAAAAAAGACAATCCTGAATTCATGAACCTGCCCGGTATCGCCGTATTGGTTGGCGGAATATGGGTTGCGAATTTGTATTACTGGGGTTTTAATCAATACATTATTCAACGTACACTGGCTGCCAAAAGTCTTCGTGAATCACAACGAGGGATTGTTTTTGCGGCATTCCTGAAGCTCATCGTTCCTTTGTTTGTGGTTATTCCGGGAATTGCTGCATGGGTAATGTTTGATCAGCCTGAAGGAACAGTAATTATTGATGGTGTAAAAGAAGCTTTCACAAAAGCCGATGGGAGTATGAATTTCGATAAAGCATACCCCTGGCTGATAAGTACTTTTATCCCGGTGGGACTGAAAGGGCTGGTAGTGGCGGCTCTTGCTGCAGCCATTGTATCATCACTGGCATCGATGGTAAATTCAACCGCAACAATTTTTACTATGGATATTTACAAACCCTATTTTGAAAATAAAAAGAAGAATAACAAGGACGTTGCAGTTGGAAGAATTTCAGGTGGAATTGCGCTTTTTTTGGCCATTCTTGTTGCCCCGATGCTTGGGAATATCGATCAGGCATTTCAGTACATTCAGGAATATACAGGCCTGGTGAGCCCAGGAATACTGGCAGTTTTTATGCTGGGGTTGTTTTATAAAAAAGCTACAAACAAAGGAGCTATTGCCGGCATATTGGTTTCCATCCCAGTAGCTTTGGTGCTTAAAATTAAATCACTCGGCCTGCCTTTTATGGATCAAATGTTTTATACATTTCTGATTACGATGGTTGTGATTATTGGGATTAGCCTTTCGACAAATGAAAAAGATGACGATCCAAAAGCCATCATTCTCACCAGCAAAATATTTAAAACCGGAAAAGTTTTCAATTTCATGGCGTATGCCATAATGATAGTGCTTGTGGTTCTGTATGCAGTTTTCTGGTAAGAAATAAAATATTTGGTTTACAAGCCGCAATTTATCTTCACGAATGAGTGAAGATTTGTTGCGGTTTTTTTAATACATTTTTTCGCGCTTGAGCAGGTAGGGAAGTAAAATCTGGCGAAAGCCCATATTGATATCAGCCTCAATAAATTCGATGCGGTACTGCCCGCAGCGGAGTTTCAGTTCTTTTTTGAATTCGCTGACCGATTTGGTGTATTGCCCTCTAACTTCGTGGGGATGAATTTTTATTTCCCTTCCACTTTCCATATCAATGAATTTGTAGGGGCGGTTGTCAAAATCAAAATCAATTTCTTTTGATTGGTCAACCACATGAAACAGCACTACTTCATGTTTGTTGTGTCTTAAATGCTGCAATGCCGAAAAAAGTTCATCCGTTTTTGCATTGGTTTCAAACATATCCGAGAAAATAATAACCAATGAGCGTTTGTGAATATTATCTGATATTTCGTGTAAGGATTGCGCCGCAAATGTTTTTCGGTGTTCTTCATCACCTATTGGGATGAGTAGTTTTTCGAGTTCGGTATATAAAAAGTTTTGATGTGCAGTGGTTGATTTGGCTCGGGTATGAAGCTCCACTTTATCTGAAAAAAGTGACAATCCAACGGCATCACGTTGTTTTTTTAATAAGCTCATCAGGGCGGCGGCGGCATAAACCGAAAACACGATTTTGTTGGGATTTTCAAGAGAGGGTTTTTCACTTTTAGGGAAGTACATGGACGATGAATGATCAATAATGATCTGACAGCGCAGGTTGGTTTCTTCTTCATAGCGTTTAACAAAAAGCTTGTCGGTACGGCCAAAAAGTTTCCAGTCGATATGTTTGGTTGATTCGCCGGTATTGTAAAGCCGGTGCTCTGCAAATTCGACCGAAAATCCATGAAAAGGGCTTTTGTGCAGACCTGTAATAAATCCTTCAACAACTTGTTTTGCAATAAATTCGAGCGATCCGAATTCCTGCAACCTGTTTTTATCTATCGAATATTCCACAATTTCTTATTTTGATCGTTCAAACTTACTGAATTCGTAATAACGAGAGTTTACCTCAGATATTCCATAATTTGTAAATTCGGTGGTTGGATGGCAAAAAAAACAGGCAGCTTGCTTTAATAGCAGGCTGCCTGTATTTGAAACATTTTTTTGGTATTACATGTGGGCTTCGAGCTTTTTAACCAATACTTGTTTTGCTACTGCGCCTACTTGTTTTTCTACAATCTCTCCGCCTTTAAAGAAAAGAATTGTGGGAATATTTCTGATACCAAATTTCATTGCGGTACCCGGGTTGCTGTCAACGTCAACTTTGCCAACAATAACTTTGCCCTGATATTCTTCTCCTATTTGCTCAATGATGGGGCCAACCATGCGGCACGGGCCACACCATTCTGCCCAAAAGTCAACAATAACGGGTTTGTCAGCTTGTAATACTTGTTCGTCAAAATTAGCATCTGTGAATTCTAAAGCCATGGTATCTTATTTTTAATTTCAAAAATTGAGGCCAAAAGTAAAAAATGTTTTTTCAAACCTTATTTTGGTGGTCTTACAATATCTGATATAACATTTTAAATGTGTGCCCGGTGAATTATCTGTTTAATCAATCTATTCTGTGTTTATCCTTCCATTGCATCAAATGCAGAGATTGAAGCCTTAATGATTTGAAGAGCCTCACGTAGCTGATCTTCGTTGATTACCAACGGTGGTGCAAACCTTATGATGTGCTGGTGGGTTGGCTTGGCAAGCAGGCCGTTTTCAGCCATTTTTACGCATACATCCCATGCTTCTTTTCCATTTTTTGGTTTAATCACAATGGCATTGAGCAATCCTTTTCCTCGCACGAGCTCAATCATTTCCGAATCAAAGGCTGCCATTTCTTCACGGAAAATCTTCCCAAGTTTTTCGGCTTTTTCGGCAAGGTTTTCATCTTTTACTACCTGGAGTGCTGTAACGGCTACTCTTGCAGCAATAGGATTTCCGCCAAATGTCGAACCATGTTGTCCCGGTTTAATAACCAACATGATATCATCATCAGCTAAAACTGCTGAAACCGGGAAAACGCCACCCGAGAGTGCTTTTCCAAGGATTAGGATATCAGGGCGCACACCCTCGTGATCGCAAGCCAATAGTTTGCCGGTACGGGCAATACCTGTTTGAACTTCATCAGCAATAAAAAGAACATTTTTTGCTTTGCACAGCTCAAAAGCTTTTTTAAGGTAACCATCTTCGGGTACATAAACTCCGGCTTCTCCCTGAATGGGTTCAACCAGGAAACCTGCCACATTAGGATCTTCAAGGGCTTTCGCAAGTGCTGGCAAATCGTTGTAGGGTACAATTTCAAATCCAGGAGTGTACGGGCCAAAACCACCTTTTGCATCCGGATCGGTTGACATGGAGATGATGGTAGTTGTGCGTCCGTGGAAATTGCCTTCACAAACAATGATTTTTGCTTTGTTAGCTTCAACCCCCTTTACATCGTAAGCCCATTTGCGGCAAAGTTTTATAGCAGTTTCGTCAGCTTCTGCACCAGTATTCATTGGCAGCACCTTATCATATTTAAAATATGATGTAATGTATTTTTCGTAGGGACCCAAAGCATCATTGTAAAATGCGCGGGAAGTCAGTGTAAGGATTTTGGCTTGTTCCGTGAGCGCTTCGATAATGCGGGGGTGACAATGCCCCTGGTTTACTGCTGAATAGGCCGATAAGAAATCAAAATATCTTTTGCCTTCTACATCCCAAACAAATGGTCCTTCGCCGCGGGCCAAAACAACCGGTAACGGATGATAGTTGTGCGCACCATATTTGTCTTCCATATCAATCGCCATCTGAGAAGTTAACTTTTCCGACATAAATATTTAATTTTTTGAGGTTTATAAAAAAATGAAATTCTGAAATTTTCTGATGGCTGCAAAGATAGGAATCATAAATCGGGTAAAAAACTATTTACCCAGGGTTTAAAATCCGGGTTTGTTATTGTAAGGAAATACAATTATCAGCTCATTTACATGTTAATGCATAGTATTCGGGAGTGATTGTCAAACTTATTACTTTTGTACTCATAAATCAGTATCAACTTGAAAATGTATTTGAAGAAATTAAGCTACAAACGGGCTGCATTGTTTTTATTGACCGGACTTACACTGGCTTCGTGTGATCCTTCAAAAATGTACGATCATTCGCAAAAGGTGCCTGATTCGGGATGGTACACGGACTCTGCAGTGCAGTTTTCACTTCACATGACGGATACTTTGCAGGCTTACAATTTTTATATCACTGTGCGAAATAATGATGATTATCCGTACAGGAATCTTTATCTTTTTTTCAACACCAGCCTGCCAAACCGCAATATTACCAGAGATACCATCGAGCTAATACTTGCAGATACTGATGGCAGGTGGATAGGAAAAGGTTTTGGAGCACTCAGGGATAACAAAATACTTATCCGACGAAATTTGATGTTTCCACTAAAAGGAGTTTATCAATTCGGTATTGAGCAGGCCATGCGGGAAGATTGTTTATTGGGAATAACAGATGTAGGCATCAGGATAGAATATGCAAAGTGAAGCCATTGGTATTGGATAGTAAATGCCAGGGCAAATGATTAGCTTTGCATGAAAAAGTTATTTTTTTACATTTAAAATATATTACATCAGCTAATTACTGAAAAATCGATGAGCGACACGAATAAAGATTCAAATAAAAACAATCAGGAAAAGAAAAGCCTTTTCGAGGAATCGGGCTATGGCTCCATGCAACCGTCGGAACGGACTGATGAAAACAGCAATAGTTACGCAACGGGTTCTGAGCCCGTGGAAAGGAGCAGTGGTGTTAACACTTTTTCCCCGGATGATGAAATGTCGAAGATTGATATTATTGAGGAAAATGCCAGGGTAAGACACAAACAAAGAAAGTATATCATTGCCCTTTGGGCTGGCGTATTTATCATACTTACAGGTGTGGTTGTGATGTTTATTGGCATTTCTTTGGGCTGGTTCGGATTCATGCCCAGTTTTGAAGAACTCGAAAATCCACAGACTTTTCTCGCCTCCGAAATTGTATCCCACGACAATCAATTGCTCGGCACTTATTACATCGAAAATCGCAGCAAGAGTCATTTTGCAGAAATATCACCCAACCTTATCAGTGCGCTGATTGCAACCGAAGATGTTCGTTTTAGAAAACATTCAGGTATTGATATAAAGGCGCTCGGAAGGGTTTTATTTGGTGCACTTTCGGGACAGGATAAGGGGGGTGGAAGTACCATAACCCAGCAATTGGCCAAAAACCTCTTTCCCCGCGAATATAATCAGAATGCCATCGAGTTGGCATTCAGAAAATTCAAGGAATGGGTAATTGCGGTAAAACTGGAAAAGCGTTACAGCAAGGACGAGATCATCACCATGTATCTGGATAAATTTGATTTTCTGAATCTTGCCGTTGGAATTAATTCTGCTGCACGTGTTTATTTCAACACTACACCTGCCGAGCTTGACATATTGCAATCAGCCCTCCTTGTTGGAATGGTTAAAAATCCATCGCTTTTTAATCCTTTACGCAGGCCTGAACTTGCCATGCAAAGGAGAAATACAGTGCTTTTGCAGATGGTGAAATACGGCTACCTTAACGAGCAACAAGCTGATACTTTATTGGACAAGCCTCTCGGTTTAAATTTTCAACGCGTTGACCACAACATTGGCTCAGCTACATATTTCAAGGAATTTTTGCGCGGGCAAATGAAAAAATGGTGCAGCACGCATTTCAAACCTGATGGAACACCTTACGATCTTTACCGCGATGGACTGAGGATTTACACCACCATCGACTCGAGGATGCAAAAATACGCGGAGGCTGCAGTTAGCGAACACCTTGGACTGGATCTGCAACCAGCATTTTATGCCCATTGGAAAGGTCATAAATATGCCCCTTTTGTATTTGAAGCTGATACCATCAAAGAGCAGGTTGAAAATATTATGAATCAGGCCATGCGCCGAAGCGATAGGTATCAAAGACTGAAACAAAACGGTGTTGAATACGATTCGATTGTAAAAGTTTTTAATACCCCTGTGGAGATGACACTCTTTTCGTGGAAAGGAGATATTGATACCATAATGACTCCCATGGACTCCATCAGGTATTTTAAATTTTTTCTTAATGCAGGCCTCATGTCAGTTGACCCTCCAAGTGGCGAAGTTCGGGCTTATGTCGGGGGAATCGACTACAGGTTTTTTAAATATGACCACGTAACCCAGTCCCGTCGTCAGGTGGGTTCAACCTTTAAACCTTTTCTTTACACACTTGCCATGCAGGAAGGTGCCGCAACAGGGCAATTTTCGCCATGCTCCAAATTACCCAATGTTCAGGTGAGTATTGAATTACCAGATGGAACCTACTGGAATCCCCGCAATTCGGGCAATGAAAAGGAAGGAGAATTGGTTACCTTAAAATGGGCTCTCGCACATTCGGTCAACTGGATTTCGGCCTACCTGATGAAAAGATTTTCGCCACTTGCTGTTATTCAAATGGCAAAAAAAATGGGGATAACAACAGATATACCTGCTGTTCCGGCCATTGCTCTCGGAACACCTGATATTTCTCTTGATGAAATGGTGGGCGCAGTGAATACTTATGCCAATCGGGGTATTCATATTAAACCTTTTTTTGTAACCAAAATTGAAGATAAATTCGGGAATGTTATCGAGTCGTTTGCACCCGAAAGCAACGAGGCTATGGATGAGCAAACAGCCTATTTGATGTTGAATCTTATGCAGGGGGTTGTTGAAACAGGAACCGGCATCCGTTTGAAGTACAAGTATGGTTTCAGAAATGAAATTGCAGGTAAAACCGGTACCACTCAAAACCAATCCGATGGTTGGTTTATGGGAATTACGCCACAACTCACTTCAGGAATTTGGGTTGGCTGCGAAGATCGTAGTGCCCACTTCAGATCGATTACACTGGGACAAGGAGCAAATATGGCGCTGCCGATTTGGGCGCTTTACATGCAAAAGGTTTATGCAGATACTTCCCTGCACATTTCTATGGATCCTTTTCCGAAACCTTCAAAACCATTAAATGTGGAAATTGATTGTGAAAAATTTGATCAACAAAGGCTGCAGGAAGACTATTTTATCGATCCCGATGATTTTTAATCTTGCTTATGATGTTTTTCGATGATCAGATATTGGTCCGATGAAATGCTGAAGTTAATAGTAATCACTGTTTTTGAGGGGAATCCTGAGTAAAAAAAATTAAGATTGCGGATTTTAAGTATTCCTGAAAATTCGTAGCACAGTATGAAAAGTAA
>JAIOZV010000121.1 GCA_021740425.1 Bacteroidales bacterium
TCGAAATCTGCACCCCTGAACCGAGGCCACTTTCCGGTAAGACTGGTTTCAAATTCATTGTAGAATGTAAATTTTTCACCAATTTTCACCAACTCCATATTTGTGGAATCCTTGGGCGGACGATTGTCGAGACCCGGAACGCTTTCACTAAAACCTTTTACAGGATCATGTAAAAACCAGTATAACAAGGCAGCTATTCCTGCAAATACCAGAATGAAAAAAATGAACTGTTCGGTTTTAGCTTTAGGCATTGCTTGGATATTTTAATACGATGACAAACCCGTTAGTTTTCATTATAAATTAAACTTCAGGGAATTCCGGCCTGAGCCCAATATTATTTGGCTTCGAGCTTATAAACCATCAGCGAATTTCCATGTCGAAGGTACATTTTCTTTTGGTTAAACACAGGAAAGGCCCAGTGTTGCTCATCGCCGTAGGGTACACGAAATCTATATTTTTCGATGATCTGTCCTTGTTTTGGCTCAGCCAACACTACGTTTCCATCTTCACCATACAAATACAACATGCCATCGGCTAAGGTAATGTTGCCTTTTTTGATAATGTTTTCGCCAAATACTTTTTTCCCGGTTTCCCATTCCAGTCCAAACCATTTCAAACCCTTGTCGGCCGGCCCGTAAATATAATCCCTGATTACCACAAAACTCCCCATTCTTCCATCCAGATTATCATCCCGCCAGAGTTCAGTCACATTTTTCCCATCGGGAGATAGTTGCAGGGCAACCCCTCCCTTGCCATAACCGCTCACACAATAAACCCGGCCATCCCTGTAATACGGCGTATTGGCATGAACTGACCATTCATTTGGCTGTGTATGGCTCCACAAATATTCGCCAGTAAGGGCATTTAAGCCAATGATAGAATTTTGGGTTTGTGTGATGAATAAATCCAATCCATTATGATTTACAATATTTGGTGAACAGTAGGCACTTATCTCGCCCATTGCCTCACTCGACCAAATGAGGTTACCGTTATCCTTGTCGAGAGCGATCACATTATGTTTTTCGCCGCCCGGAACGCAGAAAATCTTGTTACCAAGAAAAGCAAGGTTTTCGGTTATTCCCCATTTAATATTAACAGCGCCATATTTTTCAATAAGGTCGATATCCCAAATCATTCTGCCATCACCGGCATCCAGGCAAAAAATTTTGCCCATACCACTCACCATGTATAACTTTCCATCGTAATACAAAGGTGTAGATCGCGACCCCGGAAAACTTTCTGTCCATTCAACACCATAGGGGGTTTTCCATAGCAGATTTCCTTCATGATCAAGTGAAAAAATATAACCGGTTTGTTCTTCAGCTCCTGACAAAAAGATGGCTTGAGGCGTTACCGCTGCCGACGAATAACCGGCACCAAGACTATCGTAATGCCATAAAAGTTCAGGTCCATTATCAGGCCATACATTCAAAAGACCGGTTTCGGGGTAATTCCCATCGCGGTTGGGGCCTCGCCATTGTTCGGCTTCCTGTGCTATTGCGGTGCATAAAATGAAAAAGATGATAAATGTAAAAAGATGATTCTTCATATTCGTTTAGTTTTTATAGTTAAAATCAGACTTCAATAATAAACGAAATAGGCCAAACAATCATCTTTTTGGATGGAATTTAGTTTTAGTCAAAATAAGGCAGACAGATTTCTCCTTTGTATTTTGCATAAAACTTTTTGGGGTTGCCGGAACAAAGTGCTATTGGTTGCTAAAATGTAAATAGTGCTTAAACCTTAAAAATTAATTTAAAATTTTAACTATCAAAGTAAGCAATACTTTAGTGAAAAAGCATTGCAAAATATCTACTTAACTTTAAGGACCTTCATCGAACCAAAACTATCGTCCATAGAAAATTGACCAACAAAATTTCTGAAAAACTCATCTGTTGCTTTTCTGCACCCTCCCCAACTATGATAATCATCAAGAATTAGGCTGCCACCTACCACAAGGTTTGGCCAGATATCCTGAAGACATTTCTTAACAGGGGCATATCAATCAACATCAATATGAGCAAATACAACAGGCTCATTGATATTCATTGTTTCTTGTACTAATCCTTTAATTAAATGAATATTTTCGTTTTCGGGGTCAATCTCAAAGCTTTTTAAATTACTGATCACCTTGTCATAAAGATTATCTTCATAACCATAATATAGCTCACCACCAAGGCCGGATGACTTACCCTCCGCAATAACCCTGTACCTCTTGTGAACATCCTGGGTATCTTCCTCAGTAGGCGATGGAATCATGCCAAAAACATCAAAAACATTCAAGACTGAATTTGTATTTTTAAGTTTAGAGATCAATATCGTTGATCCACCAAGAGCACATCCGGCTTCAACGTATATTCCCTTTAAGTCTGATTCTCTAATGGCATTTATAGTGTAAACAATACTTGCGAGTTTGCTTTTGGAAAGATAGGTTAAGTTTTTTTCCTTAATGCTGATTATTAATTTCATCTCATCAGCATTGAGTTTCTTTAAAAGCTCCTTTTCTTTTCGAATCTTCAAGAAACTCTTCACTTTGTAAATAATTTTTTTTAGCATTTTCCTGATGTTTTTTATTTTAATTTTTGCAATAGTCCGGCTAATCGCCAAAGTATCCCGCAAGGTCTTGGTTCTTAACTATTTTGCTAAACCAATCCCCTACGCTAGGCCAAAATTAATTTAATATCTTAATCATGGGGAATGAATTTAATAATCTCACCTTTATGGTGAACTTTGTTTTAGTGCATGTAGCTCCGGCCTTCAGGATGGGGATTGAATTGAACAAATATTCCCACAACTCCACCTTGCTTTGTTCCCCGACTTTATAGCCGGGGAACAAAAAGTGGTTTTTTAATATTTTACTTCCATCTTACTCTCGCGCTCATGGGCTTCTTTGATCCATGCGGGAACGATTTTATCCAGAAATTGCTGCTTTTCATCCTTGAGCTGATCCATGGGCAACCCGATATATTTCTGTGCTTGTGCCTTGGTTTCAATTTCGGGGTAGGGAACAGGATATGTGGCTCCAAGATTTGTTAAAAGTACAGCGAGTTCAACCCGTGCTTCCTGTGCATCTTCCATTCCTGTGCTGATAACCCGTAATATTTCCAGCGAATTGTGGAAGGCAGCTCCATGCGATGCTGCGGCATAATCCCATCTGAACTGGGCATGGCGGATATTCTGCAAAATGGCTTCCATTTGCTTTTCGGAAGCACCATTTTCCCATGCGGCACCGGCTTCGGCATGTGCACGCACTAGCATAATCTCGAGCTTGTCGCGCTGGTCAATCACTTTATCCATTTTGTCGTAAACAAAACTTTTCAAATCCTCTTCGCTTTCGCGATGGCACACCTGGCATGAGTTGGCAATGTTGTTGAGGGGGCTTTGCATGTGGTGGTCTGTAAATTTCTGGCCGCTTTCCGACATATAAGGCATGTGGCAGTCGGCACAGGTTACACCGCGCTTTGCGTGCGTTCCGGTAATCCAGGTTTCGTAGCCGGGGTGCTGAGCCTTGAGCATGGGGGCTTTGCTGATTTTATGTGTCCAGTCCGAAAAATCCATTTCATCATAATAGGCAATCATATCTTCCACATTCATCCCCTTGTCCCAGGGAAAAGTCAGGTAGGGAACACCCTCCTTACCGGGCAGTTGTTTATTGAAATAGTATTCCACATGGCACTGGGCGCAAACTAAGGAGCGCATTTCCTGGTGGGTGGCTTTGGTAATGTCTTTCCCTTGTCTTTCAAAGGCTTCGATAAGGGCAGGACGCGAAATACGCAAATCCATGGTTTCGTTGTCGTGGCAGTCGGCGCAACCAATGGGATTTACAATTTCTGCTCCCCATTTCGACCATTTACCTGTATAAAATTCTGTAATCCCCACTTTATTCATGAGCCTCGGTACATCCGGACTTTTGCATGTCCAGCAGGTAGCAGGCATGGGTTCCGATTCTGTAATTCCGGGAGCACCAACACGCAAGGTATTCCTCATATCATCGATGGCGTAGTAATGGCCGCGCCCCTGGTTGTAATCTTTAGAAAAGCCGTAACCAGCCCAGAGCACCACCAATCGCGGGTCAACTTCCAGCATGTCGATCATGGCATTGCCGTTGTATTTGCTTTTGAAATTTGATTCGCTGGTTTTTACATAGGAGTCGTATTCGGCAGGAAAGTTTTTCCCCCACAACTCGTTTCTGGGCTCCCATTCGCTAATCTGGACTTTTGGTTTGTAAACGTATTCGGTTTCCACTCTTCTTTCTGAAATGGTTGATGACAACATTCCCAGTACAAATACTACAACTACAGTAATTAAAAAGATCGCCCAGTTGATCCACGGCTTACGCTTTTGATTTGTTTCCATTTTTTTTGATGTTATTCGTTTGTTAAGTTATTCGTTATTGAGTTATTCGTTATTGGGTTATTCGTTATTGGGTTATTCGTTCCGGGCTTCGTTCGTGCTTCCCTGAAAAATTTGGAAATATTAGAATTCTGTTCCGGAATTTTCGGGATCGGTTTTGTTTACTCCTTATCCCTTTTCATTAAATCCTTCAACCATTCAGGTACGGCACTTCCCAATTTTGGTACCCTGGCATAAGTTGACGTACTCAGGCTGGAAACCCTTCCGTGAGGAACTTCACGGTGACATTCCCAGCAAAGTTTTCCCTCATCTTTGTGAGCCATAGCCAGCGTTACATCTATTGTTCCAACTTCCTGGTTTACCCTGGCATGACATCTTTTACAGTTCTCCTGTACCACGGCTGCTCCGGCCTCCTTAATCTGAATCACCTGAGGCTCATTGCGCATTGTAAAAATGGTAGCGTGCCTCATGCCATCTTTACCTTTGAAAAAATATTTACTCACAGGGTTGGTGTGTGGAACATGGCAATCGTTGCAACTTGCATATTCGCGATGTGCCGAATGAAACCAACTGGCATACTGTACATTCATAATGTGGCAATTGATGCAGGTTTCCGGCTTGTCGGACAAATAGGATACGGCATTGGAAATTTTAAAGGTGTAAATCCCAATCCCCACAATTGCACCTAATACGATGCTTGCAGGCAAACGCCAGGTTGGCGGAGGAATCAGGTATTTTAGTAAGCCAATCATATATTTAATATTTAAAGTAATGGAATACTTAATTGCAAATTTAAAAAATACCTGAATTATTTAACACTAAATTGCCATTTTTATCTAATTTATCCTGAATCTTAATAGCGAATATAAAGTGAAAGTTAAACCCTCCTGAACTACCCCCGCCCAGGATAATTTTATTCAGTTGGTTAAAACCGTCAAAGAACCACGGCTCTACTTTTTTATGAAAATCTTTAAAATCGCGCTTGAAAAGACAAGTTTAGGAAAACATCAACTTAAATAAACGACACAGCCGATTCGAAATATGGTGAAAGGAAGGGGATGAGAGTGAAATTTATTCTTGGCTGCAAACTATTCCACCACCAATTTCCCGGAATCAATCACTCTGTTTTTATTGCTGAGGGTGTATAAATAAATTCCTTTTTGCCCGATAAAATGATCAAATTGAAAATCAGCATTGCCAAATCCGATAATTTTTATTTCCCTGCCCAAACCGTCATAAAGAGTTAAAACGAAGGGAGCATCTCCCGGAAGTAGCCCCTCAAAATGAAATTGACCGGTACCCGGATTGGGATATATTTTCAAAAGAGAAATTGGATTTATTTTGTCGGTAATATTTGTAGTTGTGCAAAGCCCGGGAATATTTTCGTCGAGCCATTGCAGGCGCAGGGCAATCCAGTTTTTAAGGGTGTCAAGTTCGGCACAGTAGGTTGTGGCAATGGCTCCGGGTTCGGGAGCCGGCCCGCTGAGGCCAAGAATAGGCCACTTTTGGAAATGCCTGGCCTGGGCGTTTTGCAACAAATTGTCGATGCTGTCGATGTAGGCAAAAATGTAGTTTGTATCCAGCATGGTTTGCCGGAAGTCTTCGTAGGTACACCTGAGTTCATCGGTAAAAGTGCTGTCCTGCAGCAGGCGGACGTACCACCCGCAGGAATAGTTATCCGTTGGGCAATCATTGATCAAGTGTGCCCAGCCGGAGCCATCAGTATTTTCAAAAATGGTACAGGAAGTTAGATTTTTCCAGGCCCAATCGAAATCCCAAACCGGGCCGGCCTTCATTTTTCCGCCGTTTGAAAATTTATCTTTATGAAAGAATACACTTTTCTTAAAACCATCATTGTTGCGCGACAATTCATTGACCAAAAAATAAGCGATGAAGGAAGGGACATCAAGATATTTGCGGTAACCAGTAAGCGGATCGGTAAAATTTTCGCTGTAAAGCGCAGTTTCGAGGCTATCAACGAACGAGGCGATATAGTTTTTTTGAGGATCGTTAATTTCATCATAGTCGGGATATTTGTACAGAAAATGCACATCAAATTCGGGATGGTCGATGGGGGAATAGTTGGAGAGGAAACTGTTTTGATTGTTCCAGTAATTCTGCTCCAGAATGTAACCTCCTGTAAGTTCATCGCCCAGGGTATCGGAAGGAAGCAAATTGGCAATGTCCAAGCGGTTGTTGTCACGTTTTACCTTCTCACCAAAAACATAAATACCTTCGTAAACACTATCCACCAGCACTTCGACAAGGTGGCTTCGGACACTGTAATTTCCCATAGCCTCAAACAGATTAAAAGCCAAAGTATTCCTGATCAAAGAACGATCGTTAAAATTCGAGAGCAGCACCCAGTCGTTTTCAGCAGGCATTCCCAAAAGTGAAACGTTGTTATTCCCTCCGGATGCGGTGCGGGTTTCGATGCCATAAGGTGTTTGAGGATAATAAGCTGATGTAGCCCCCCTGATCTCGATTCCGATATTGCCACTGTAAACGTTGGAAGGATCGTTGAGCCAGGTTAAATTTCCGGAGCCGTTATATTTGATATCCATCAGGGCATCTATCTTTTCATCCTGCACAATGGTTTGCCCGAGGGTATTGATCATCACGACGGGCAATTCTGAATTTTCAAAATCCACCGTTCCCAAATCGGTGATGCACAACTCAAACGAACCCGCGGCACCTCCATAGCCCCAAAGCTGGATGTAAAGAACCTGTTCCGGTTCGAGATAAAAAAGCATGAGGTAGGAATAATAGCCAATTCCTGCATCATCATCACAGCCAATCACCTGAAGATTGTTGCAGGTGGTGTCTGTCCAAACAGCAATTCCTGTATCATTCAAGCCCCCGTTTTGAGTAAGAAAGCTTAGATTTCCGGAAAGTGGAGCCTGCATTGTAAGCCAGATATCGCCACCCTGAAAGTTAGAGCAGCCCGGTATAAATTCAGTACCCGGCATGTTGCTATTGTCAAGCATGATGCAGCCTGTATCCACGGCGATGGCAGCGCAGGGATGGCCACCCGGAACCATAGCACTGTTGCAATCGAGAACCGACGAAAAAACATTGCCCGCCTCCGGATCTGGGCCATCGGCAAAAACCATATTCCAGCCCGGATCGTAGAGTTGGTAAGTGTTTTCGTTTTCATATTCGCCGGGACTATAAATGAGTTCAAGCAAATCACCTTCAACGATCTCAATATCCGCGTTGCTCAAAAAACCAATTGCCATGAAGGTTCCGTAGAATTCATCATTCACAAAAACCTGCAGCGTTGCACCATTCCAGCCGTCGCCGTAACTGTCGTGCATGCTCAGGGTGTAGGTGCAGGCAAGGGATTTCAAGGGAATTAAGCCAAGCATGAAAATCATGAGAGTGATTACAGAATTGCTGAATCGTTTTAAATGCTCCTTTTTCATTTGCCCGGTTAGCTTTGATTTTCTGATTTGAAAATATTCTACAAAGCTAAAATGAAATGAAAGCAACGCATGCTATTCATCAAATTATTTTCACCTTTTATTAGATGTGGATTTCCGAATGTTTATTAATTTTTGACCTATCAGGATTAAGAAGAATTTTGAATCAATAAGCAGCAGTAATCCTGTTCAAGGTTGCTTTCCCTTCGAGAATATTGTTTGAAAGTGAGGCAATGGTTTCGGTTTTTGAAATATTAAAAAATTCGTTACGGACAATTAAATAACGGTTATGCAGGGGACATGGGTTTTCACTGTTACAGTTTTTTAATCCAAAGCCGCACTTATGAAAAATTCCATCGCCTTCCATTACATGAATGATGTCGAAAAGAGTTGCACTTGAATTATTATTTTCATAAAAAAAACCTCCACCCCTGCCCTTCATGGATAACAATAATTGATGACGGGCAAGAGTTTGGAGGATTTTTGCAGTGTATGCCTCCGGCGCTTCAATTTCATGTGCTATTTCCACAACTCCCGGACGCTTCACCTTCCAGTTTTGCAACTGTACATACACCATTGCCCGTATTGCATATTCGGTACTCTTTGCTAACATTTATTATTCTGTCTTATTGATTAATTTCTTTTCGAGAGCAATCGCTTTTTTAAATAAAATATTGTTCTCTAAATGAATATGACGATGCAAATCCTGCTCAAATTCGTGTAGTGTTTTAAAGGTTACCTGGTATGTTCCGCATCCATCGTCAGGTACAGAGTAACCATCAGTTAAGTTGCTTATCCTATCAAACCTCTCCCCTTCAGCCTGATGCTCCAGCTCCATCTGGCTTATCGGTTGGAGTATGTTTCCAAGATCATCAACCGTGTAATTGCCGTTCTGCCCGAATTTTACCATTTTGCGAATGTAGGGAAATAACACCAATTCCTCCTTTTTCATGTGCATTGCCAGATTACCGGCGGTTTCAGAAAACAAGGCTTTTATTTTGAAAAGTTCCTGATGATTTTTGCCATGCGCATCCACCAGTTTTTGCATTTTCTGCAAAAGAAATGGGATATTTTCGCTCACATAACTGTGATGCCTTTTTTCGATATAGTCGCAAAGGGCATCCAGCTCCAGTTGCTCGATGAATTTTGAATCAGGGTCGCTCATTTCGAGGATGGCCTCAATTTCAGGAATGAAATCATCGATTTCAAGATTTGACTTTTTACAAGCTTCCGACAGGGCAATATTTCCTCCGCAGCAAAAGTCGATACCCTTTTTTTCGAAAAGTTGTGCAGTTTTAAAATTTGACCTTACAATTTCACCTACAATTGTTGATGCATTTATTTCCATAATATGTGATTTTGAAATTTAATCTGGCAAAAATAAAAAATATTTTTATTAAATGATATTAAGGTCTTTTTATAATTATATTTTTGCACAACAATAATTTTTCACACTTAAATATAAAATGTATGAAAACAAAAACACTATGGATTGGATTCGCTGCTGTGATGATAATATCATTCGGTGTGCTTGGATACTATGGTTTTGAGATTTACCGGGAAGCACCGCCTATTCCTGAGAAAGTAATTGACCCAGACGGTAAAATCCTGTTCACCTCCGCCGACATTAAGGACGGGCAGAACGTTTGGCAATCGACAGGCGGGCACGAACTGGGAACAATTTGGGGTCACGGAGCCTATTTAGCCCCCGACTGGACCGCTGATTGGCTTCATCGTGAGGCGATGTTCATTCTCAATGAATGGTCAGAAACTAATTTTGCAATCAGCTACGAAAACCTTGATGATGAAAGACAGGCCATGTTGCAAAAGCGTTTGCAAAATGAACTCCGCACAAATACCTGGGATGCCTCCTCGAAAACACTGAAAATATCACAAATACGGGCTGAGGCATTTGAAGCAAACAGTAAACATTATGCAGGTTTGTTTATGAACGACCCATCAAAAGCATCGCTAAGGGAATCGTATGCCATTCCTGCAAACAGCATAAAAACTGAGGAAAGGATGTTCCAAATGAATACTTTTTTCTTTTGGGCTACCTGGTCAACGGTAACGCAAAGGCCCGGACAAGATATTACCTATACGAACAACTGGCCACCTGAAAAACTTGTAGGGAATACCCCAACAGGGGCTTTGCTGCTATGGACAGGGTTTAGCGTAATTATTCTTTTGGCGGGAATCGGACTGCTGGGTTGGTATTATGCAACAAGCGAAAAAGAAGATGACGACTATATAGTTCCCAAAGTTAATCCGATTTCAGGGGCTAAATTAACCCCTTCGATGAAGGCTACCTTAAAGTATTTTTGGGTAGTAACCGCATTAATCCTTGTACAAATACTTATGGGGATAATTACAGCACACTACGGTGTTGAAGGCCTTGCCTTCTATGGTTTTCCACTACCTGACTTTTTGCCATATTCCATTTCGCGAACCTGGCACATACAACTTGCTATTTTTTGGATTGCAACTTCATGGTTAGCCACAGGATTATTTCTTGCCCCGGCCATTTCGGGCAAAGAACCCAAATACCAGAAACTGGGTGTGAACCTTCTGTTTATCTCCTTATTGATTATCGTTGTTGGCTCGTTGGCCGGACAATGGATGGGAGTAATGCAAAAACTCGGACTGATTCAGAATTTCTGGTTCGGGCACCAGGGATACGAATATGTTGATTTGGGCAGATTCTGGCAAATATTTCTATTCACAGGCCTGTTTATCTGGCTGTTTTTGATGGGCAGGGCAATATGGCCGGCACTTAAATCAGGAGCCGAAAACCGCCATTTGCTGACGATGTTTCTGATTGCATCGATCGCGATTGCTGCTTTTTATGGGGCAGGCCTGATGTGGGGCAGACAAACTCACCTTGCTGTTGCCGAATACTGGCGTTGGTGGGTAGTACACCTTTGGGTGGAAGGCTTCTTTGAGGTATTTGCTACTGTGGCCATTGCCTTTTTATTCGTGCGTATGCAACTTATTCGTACATCGATAGCAACAGTCAGTGTTTTGTTTTCAACCATTGTATTTTTATCAGGCGGAATACTTGGAACTTTTCACCACTTATACTTTACCGGGACGCCCATTGCGGTGCTGGCACTGGGGGCTTCGTTCAGCGCACTTGAAGTTGTTCCCCTGGTTTTGATGGGATTTGAGGCCTGGCACAGCATCCGGCTCAGCAAAGCATCTGAATGGGTTGAAACTTACAAATGGCCCATATACTTCTTTGTAGCGGTAGCATTCTGGAACTTCCTTGGCGCAGGAATTTTTGGTTTTTTAATCAACCCACCCATTGCACTTTATTATATGCAGGGGCTTAATACAACTCCCGTTCACGGTCATACAGCCCTGTTCGGGGTTTATGGAATGCTGGGAATTGGGCTGATGCTCTTTGTGCTGCGCGATATGGATCTTAAAGTTTTATGGAAAGAAAAATCCATTAATATGGCTTTCTGGTGCATGAATATCGGGCTGCTGCTTATGGTGCTGCTCAGTGTATTGCCGGTAGGACTTGCGCAAACTGTTGCCAGTGTAAAACATGGATTATGGTATGCCCGTTCAGCCGAATTTTTGCAAACGCCTCCTCTTGAAACAATACGATGGCTGAGGGTAATAGGAGATACAATTTTTGGTGTTGGCGCATTGTATCTGGGCTGGTTTGTGTTTGGGTTGAAAACCGGATGGTCATTGAAGAAAAGTAACTAAGCAACATGTAATATCTGTTTTTGAATTTGCAAGCCCGGGAAATTTTCCGGGCTTGTTTGTTTTTGTATAACAGGCTGAAATCTAATTTTTAAAAGTTATCAAATCATAAAAGTTTATAGATTCAATTTTCTGATCAAACAAAAGAAAACATTACATTCAAACGCAAATAGCTATTTGCAAAACCTTTTCGCCAGTTGAGGTGTTTTATGTTATGTTTTAATGTAAATATGACCTGCAATAATATTCGTTCATTAAAAATGCAACACGGTGAAATTTTATTCAATATCACCCTTCACATGCATATTATTCAATAAATATTTTTGTATCATGGAAAATTCAAAATAGAAACAACAACAATAAGATCAACTCATCTTTTTAGGGGTTCTTCTGTTTACCTCAGGCCTGATGGTAAGACTCTTGGTTCCCATATTTGCAAATCCAAGAATGGGAGTTTCAAGCCATATCGAAGGGGTGCTGAATGGAATTTTTCTCATTATTCCCGGACTCATCTGGCATAAGGTAAGTTTGTCCGACAGGTGGTTAAAAATCACTTTTTGGCTGGCTGTTTATGGAACTTTTGCCAATTGGTTTGGGATATTGGTTGCAGCCATTTTTTTAATGCCGGCAAAATGTTGGGAATTGCAGCCAACGGGCAGGAAGGTTCTCCATTTGCCGAGGGCATTGTTACCTTCTCACTTATTTCATTGTCGGTTGCCATGCTCATCATTTGCATAACATTGCCGATTGGCCTGAAAAGAAATATGAAAAGGCAATTCGGAATGTGACAGACTGAAAGGTAAGCTAAAAATATTTGCTATAATTACCGCGCATGAAAAGAAGCAAGGAAGCAGGAAATAGGCCGGTTAATAAAACTCTATCCGAAAAATCGTTGCTTTTGGACGCCGATACATCGATTACTAAATGGGGATTTACGGCGCGTTATTTCTGGGAACAATTGTTTTTTCAGCAAAATTATTTTCTTCTTATCCTTTTTTTCCTGAACCCTGACCAATACATCCACAATCCTGAAATTATGATAAACAAAATCGAGAGGCCGGCAAGCGGGATAATCAGGATGTAGAAATCGCCGGTGAGGGCGGCATAAATCCGGGCGGTATGAAATTCGAGAGCGGTATTCCATAAAGATATCGGGCTTTGCCGGATGACTGTTTGTGGCATTTCAGGAAATTTACCCTGCTCTAAAAATGGAAAAGCACCCCTTCCGTAATCAAAAAGATA
>JAIOZV010000122.1 GCA_021740425.1 Bacteroidales bacterium
GACACAATTCAACCGATCAAAATGAACTTCATTAAATTTAACACAATTGAATAGCGAGAGTATTTGGACAATGTTTTTTTACAAAAGTTCTGACAATTTATGGTTTATTGCAAGGAACAGTTGATCCGAACTTTTCTATCCAAACATAAAAAACGGAAAGCTAAGAATTCTATATTTTTCAGACTATCAACGCTATGGAAAAATTAATAGCTGACAGACAAAGGAATACGGTTGCCAACAGCACCTGCCCAAAAGTGGCGGTTCAGTTGCTAAATCACGCAGATAGCTATCGGGAGTGCTTCTATAAGAGTTTGTTCAAAGCTTACAGTGAAGTGCCGCCAAATAACAACCTTCGTAAAGAAGCAAAGCCTTACTACACTTAAATTTTGAAATTATGTCCCTGATTCATGATTTTATCGACCTTTTTTTTCCCAGGGTATGCGAAGGATGCGGAAACCTGCTTTTCAGAAATGAAGAAACCATTTGCACACGCTGCCTTGTAGCATTGCCCAAAACCAATTTCCATAAATATCCTGATAATCCTGTAATGGAAACATTTTGGGGACGGATTAAACTTGAATCGGCAAGTTCATTTCTTTACTATTCCAAAGCGGGCAAGGTACAGCGGATGATTCACAATTTTAAATATCACAAAAAAACAGATGTAGGCCGGGTGCTGGGAAAAATGTTTGCCTCCGACCTCATCACCTCTCCGTATTTTCAAAACATCCCACTGCTTGTGCCGGTTCCACTACACTGGACAAAACTTAAAACCAGAGGCTTTAACCAAAGTGAAGTGATCGCCAAAGCCATGTCGGAAATCATGCACGGAAAAGTGGAAACTGAAGTACTGATTCGAAAATTTGCCACCGATACCCAAACCAAAAAATCAAGGATGAAACGTTTGGAAAATGTTAGCGGAAAATTTGATATGCAATTTCCTGAAAGAATTGCAGGGAAACATATTTTGCTTGTTGATGATGTTATTACCACCGGCTCAACCATCGAAGAATGTGCAAGCCTGCTGCTGAGCGTGGATGGTGTAAAAATAAGTTTAGCATCCATTGGCTTCGCCGGAAAATAATCAGCGCTGATTTTTCAGGTAAAGTTTGAAACTTTTCAATGCCCAGCAAAGCAATTCCTCAAAGCTGTTAAAGTCGATTTGGTGTTCGAGCCATTCGCAAACCAGCACACGCTGATAACATTCCCCATCGTCCTGATCTCTGAAATAATTGATGCTGTCCTCCGGTTCCACAATATCATCAAAGGCACCGATTACTACAAACCTTGCCGGACACAAGCGGTTGATGATTTCAGGCAAGTGTTCATCAAGCGAATCGCGGTAGCTCATTGCCGGATTGAACAACAAACAGGGCAATCCCAAATCCTGAGCCAACCAATACGCAATATAGCCCCCCAAAGAGCTCCCCACCAAAAATTCGACAGCCTGCTCCTCAGCATATTTTTTAAGAATATGGTAAGCCTTGTTTTCAGTGCGGTAATTGATGTGTAAAGCAACAACCTCAAGACCCGCTTTTTCGAGAATATCGAGTTTTTCAGGAACCGGATGGCTGTCAAGTCCGTGGATATACAAAGTTTTCATGTGTGCAGATTTTGGCAACAAAGGTAAATATTGAACCGTAAAAAAATCCCATTGTGTTGAATTTCCTTTGACCAGCCCACTTCAGGTTTAAAAAATGTATGGCTCCAACGTTTATGGAATTGCACCTGCATTTTGGCAATTCCAAACCAGAAACCAACAATGGGTTTTTCTGCCATTTTCGAAACATGCGGTTTTCAGGGATGGCTTAAAGGATGTGCGGCTGTAATTTTGTGTCATTGATTTAAGCAACCGTTCTTTAATAGACATTTTATCCAAAAATTCATTAATCAAATCAAAAAAAAAATGGAGGTTATTATGAAAGCTCTTAAGGCAATTTTAGTTTTAGCATTGGTATCATTTACCATGGCAGGTTTTGCTGATTATCCTGATAAAAAATCTGATGACAGAACAGTGGTTCCTTTAAAATTGGTTCTGGATAAACCGGCTTATGTTAATGCGCTGCTCAATCAGGTTAACACCGGCAGCATCTTCAACAATGATCGGGGCGAGATTATCGTAGTTAAAATCAGGGTTTACAACATGGTTTATCTGGTGGCTGGAACATACGGCGAATGGAAGAGATTTTTTGAAACAGAACACCTTTTGCCGTTTTTCAAAAAATCGCCTGATGGAATGCCGGAGGACAAGTAAATCACCCAAAAAACAGAAAAAGCTGCCTGAGTGCAGCTTTTTTTTAGAATCTTGTTCCCAAAACAGCCGTTTTTTTATAGTGCTCACGATGGCCTTCCGTGTCAAAAATTTCCACAAAAATGACGTATATTCCAATGGCTGCCTTTTGACCATCATTGTTAAGCCCGTCCCACGAAAATTGCCCTGAAGTTCCTAAAAATTCATTGTTTACAAGCGAACGTACCTGCCTGCCACGGCTGTCGTAAATATTGATGGTGCAATTTTTACCTCCCGAATCAAACTTGTAATAAATATTCAGCATATCATCTTTTCCATCGCTGTCGGGCGAAAAAATTTCAGGATCGATGGTGATGGGGTCGATGGTTTCGATGATTTCACCAAACTGCGAATTTCGATAGGAAGGTGTGGCAAAGCCAACATCTTCGGCAGCCGAATGCCAGTTGCTTACATCGCCTGAAGGCCTGTCGAAATGAATCCGCTCCAGCGAAACACCATCAAAAGTTGTAAGCAGGGGATATTGCATGGATTCTGAATATTTCATCCTGTCGACAGGTAAAAAACCTTTGGTAACAAGCACCACCGTACCTTCATCATTATTGAAGGATGGCATACTTTCCATTTTGATAAAGCCATTGGGATTTTCAGTAAAATACTGCGCTTTAACCACTTCAGGATTGACCGACAAAACCAGGTATTCCTCAGGAAAAAACAAATAACCTTCGGTGGAAAGCTCTTTGGGAGAAATGAGTTCGCCGCTATCTTCATCTTCGGTGGCTAACAAAAGATTTTTCAAATCAAGGATTTTTTGGGAGCGGTTATATATCTCCACAAAATCAACACCTGTAAGCAGATCATCTTTGGGGTTGAAAAGCACTTCGTTGATTACAATGTCATTTTCAGCAATTTCATCGGGCAAACCAAACGAAACGATGATGCTGTTATCAATAGGATTGCCTGAACAATCGATAAAATTTTCATTTGTTACGGTGAGTGTGTAAACCAGTGACTTTTCAAATCCCTCTGAGAATAATAATTCCACAGATTCATAAGCAGGGCCTTTTGGAACTGCTAATTCCGGATTTCCGATATCACGGTTTATTTCATAAGCTGAAACATTAAAAAGTAAAACGCTGTCCATGGATTCAGAGAAATGCAGAATCAATGTTGCCGAATCGGTAATTTCCACGCGTTGGGCATAGGGCTGGGTATAATCAGGATTTGAAGCATTTATTGAATTTTCAGCACCGGGTGTTCCTCCAGATTGATTCACTGAAGCTGACCAGTTGTTCGGGCCGCCGCATGGATTTAAGGGGTCGATTTGTTCGAGCGACCATCCGCCCTCGTCTTTGTTAGGATCACGATACCATGCATCGGTGTATGAAACCGATGAAATGATGGCTCCCTGTGTGTTTTTTAATACCAGGCTCTGCCCTGCATTTGTAAGCGCAAAACTTGAAAAACCGTAAAATGGCTCTGAAAAAATAAACTCCCCCCCTGCATCTTCATCAGCTAAAATGAGATAGGCGGCCGGATTAATGGTGATATTTTCAAAGACTTTTTCCGTATTGCCGATTTTTAGTGTCCATCCCGTAAGGTCGATGGGGAGTTCCGTGGTGTTGAAAAGCTCGATGTATTCCCATTCAGGCAATCCTACCCCCGGACTGGGGTCGGCCATAATTTCGTTTATCTGAACGGCATACGCCGGAGGGATGTATAATACAAAACTTTTCTCGATGGCAGGAGCAACATTTCCTGCAAGGTCTTTAATGTTTTGGATGCTAAGGGTCAACATTTCTCCATTTGGAAAGGCACGGTCAAAAGTCAGGTGAACCAAAGCAGCATTTCCGGCATCCAATTGGGCAACTATTGGACTTTCAATTTGGTTGGATACAAAATAATTCTGCTTATTTTCCGCACTTTCTTCTTCAATCGCTTCATCGAAAAGAAGATCAATACTTGACTCATTTTTTACAACTAAACTTAATAATTCGGGGGGAATATTGTCGATAACGAAAGAGCCTGCATAAATTTCATCGAAATAAAATTTTGTGCTGTTGCTGGAAGTGTATTGGCAAAAAACACCAAGTGAGGCCGATGTAGTGATACTGTTGTCAAACCCAGAGGCCTCCAATTGATAGGCTCCGCCTCCCGACAGATCAGTTTCGATGATCCAGTTGCCTGCGGTATCTTTTCTTATCCTCACCGTAAGTTCAAAAGCATCCGAAATAAAGCCCTCACTGCCGCGACACACCGAAACAATTGCATCTCCATCCTGCCTGAAAAGTTCGATGGCATCATTGGATCCGGCTTCCCCAAACTGAATAAAATAACCGGTAAGCGGGCCTTCAAGGTTTAATTGGCTGCTGGCAAGGTAAAATCTGGCATTGTTGTTTGCAGATGCACTAAATGGACATTTGATCCAAAAACGCCATTCGGTTTGTTGTTGCAAAGCAAAGCTTACTCCCAGATGTGAAATCTCTGTACCTTCCGAATCGAGTTGCAATTGCAGGTCATCATTAACTTTAAACTGGCTGGCATCGCCACTCCACGAAGGATCTTGCGTAAAATTGCCATCGCTGAAATCGTCCCAAACCTGGGTAAAACCAAGGAATGGAAAAAAAAGAAAAATGTACAGGAGGGATTTCATAGAGAAAAAATTTATCAATGAGTTCAATGGGGTAAATATACTATTTTTGCGCAAAATCGAAATTTATTTACGATTATGAAGATTGCAGTTGTAGGTGCAACAGGTCTTGTTGGAAGCAAGATGTTAAAGGTTATGGCTGAACGTAATATTCGGCCTGAAGAACTTTTGGCTGTGGCATCGGAGAGGTCGGTAGGAAAATTTATTCAAAGTGATTTTGGCAAACTGCAAATCATTTCGATGGAAGAAGCGGTAAGCCGAACGCCCGGGATTGCTATATTTTCAGCAGGTGGGTCAACGTCCAAAGCATGGGCCGAAAAGTTTGCCGCCCGGGGCACTTTTGTTATCGACAATTCCTCGGCATGGAGGCTTTACGACCACGTTCCCTTAGTGGTTCCCGAAATCAACGGAAACACAATTACCCCCGAAACTAAAATTATTGCCAACCCCAATTGTTCCACCATTCAAATGGTGCTTGCACTTGCTCCTTTGCATCATGCTTTCGGGATTAAAAGACTTGTTGTTTCTACCTATCAATCAGTTACCGGCTCGGGAATGAAGGGCATGGTTCAGCTTGAAAATGAAATGAAAGGTTTGGAGGGCGAAAAGGCCTACCCCCACCCCATCCACCTGAATGTAATTCCACACGGCGGCGAATTTAATGCAGATTGCTACACCTCTGAAGAGCAAAAGCTAATTGATGAAACCCGGAAAATATTGGGGGATCAAAACATTCAGGTTACTGCAACAGTGGTGCGTGTGCCGGTTTTTGGAGGCCATTCCGAGTCGGTGAATATTGAATTTGAAAATGAATTTGATATTAATGAAGTTAAGCGCTTACTCGATGAAATGCCCGGCCTGATTGTCAGGGATGATCCGTCAAAAAACAGCTACCCCATGCCTTTGGATGCTGAGGATCGCGATGAGGTATTTGTAGGCAGGATCAGGCGTGATTTTTCGCAGCCCAAATCGTTGAACCTTTGGGTGGTAAGCGACAATCTCCGCAAAGGAGCCGCCACCAATGCCGTTCAAATCGCAGCATATTTGATTCAAAACAAATTGGTTTAAATTTTAGTAAAGCAATTGCTACAAGTGAAAGTTTATCACAACATATCCGAAATTGAACCGATCCCCAATGCTGTGCTTACTGTAGGCACTTTTGACGGCTTGCACGTGGGTCATCAAAAAGTAATTGGTGAGCTGGTGAAAACAGCACGTTCGATGGGCGGTCAAAGTGTGGTTGTTACTTTTTTCCCGCATCCGCGAAAAGTTTTGCAACCCGGGTTTAAATTACAATTGATCATTTCCCGAAAAGAAAAAATGACACTTTTTGAAAAATTAGGCATTGATAACCTGGTTTGTATTGAATTTACCCCTGAATTCGCAAAAACATCATCAGAAGAATTTGTGAAAAATTACCTGGTAGATCCTGTCAAACCAGTAAAAGTTATCATTGGTTATGATCATCATTTTGGCAAAGACCGAAAAGGGAATCTTGAATTTTTAAAGGAGATGGGTGAAAAGTATAGTTTTGAAGTAGAAAAAATTGAGATGCAGGATATTGAGCACATTGCAGTAAGTAGTTCAAAAATTCGTGAAGCAATCAGTCGTGGCGACATGCGCACCACCACAAAATTTCTGGGATACCATTTTTCGATTTCAGGCAAAGTGGTAAAAGGCAACCAATTGGGTCGTACCATCGGGTTTCCCACTGCCAACGTTGCCCCCGATGAGCCGGATAAAATTATTCCTGAATATGGAGTTTATGCTGTACTGTTCGAATGGAACGGGAAGCTTTACAAAGGCATGAGCAACATCGGCATTCGTCCTACACTTGACGAGCACAAGCTAACACTTGAAGCGCATTTATTTAATTTCGACCAGGACATTTATGGGGAGGATGTTACCATATTTTTTCTTGAACACATCAGGCCTGAAAAAAAATTCCGCGATCTCGACCTGCTCCGCCGCCGCCTGATCATCGACAGGATAAAGGTGAAAAGTATTTTGGGTGAGGATGAGTAAAATCCAATGACAGCTTACTTTGCAGGCTCCAGTACAATGCCAAATTCCACCACTCCCGGTGTATAATATTTGGTCATCAGATTTTCGATTTCACACTTCAACAAACCAGGCTCACCAAATCGTATTTCCTTTCTGATGTCGATAAAACGTTCGTAATAACCAGCCTTTTTTTCACCCAGCAATTCACCATCGTCATCCCTGATGTTGAGCTTGTACTCTCTGATTCGTTCCTCCCCCGAAGGCAGGTTCATCACCAGATTCACAATCAGAGCCTGTGAAGGGAAATCATTGGTGTATCTCAACAATACCAATATGTTGTAATCCGTATCCGCATTATCAATTTGAAATTCAAAATTTAAAAACTCGAAACGCTGCCAGTTGGCATTTGTAAAATTATGAATCCGGGATACCGACTTATCATCACGACATGATGCAAACGAAAAAATCAGGATTGTAGTTAATAGGAAAATTCTCTTCATAATATTTTCAATTTTATCCAAATATTGCCTTAAAAAGTATGGAAATGATGATTACCCAGGCCGCAGCTCCCAACAAGGAAACAATAATTGAATTTGATGATTTGATTTTGATGAAGGGGAACAAAAATACCCTGCCAAAAAATCCTTTTTTTTGCACATAATAATTGGCCTCCACACAAAGGTTTTCGCGAATTCCTTTATGTCTGAATTTTTTCCAGAGCATTTCGGCATACAATCCGTAGAATCCAAAAACCAAAAAGAAAATTGATGCCAGGGAATACAAAAAAAGTTGAAATTCGGTGAGGTCTTCAAAAACAATAAAATAACTGTACACAGACAAAAGTATGCTGATTAAAACCGCGAGATAGAAAATAATTTTGTTCATTTTTGCCAATTGTTTTTCGATTTGCAAAACTAATGGATTTTGATGATGGCTAAAAATATGCAAAAGTTTTATGTGGTTTGGAAAGGGATAAAACCGGGTATTTATAAAACCTGGTATGAATGCCAGCAGCAAATCAAAAATTTTCAGGGTGCTTACTTCAAGGCCTTTCCTAATGAAACCCAGGCCAAAGTGGCCTATCATGGTAACATGTGGGATTATATTGGTAAAAAAGAAGATAAAAAGCCTCTGAAAAAAACAATAGGAAATGCAGGAGAGGCCATTCCTGAAAGCTGGTCGGTGGATGCTGCGTGTAGCGGAAACCCCGGCGTGATGGAATATCAGTGTGTGGAAACAGGATCAGGGATTCAAATTTTCCATGCAGGCCCTTTTCCTGATGCCACCAACAATATCGGTGAGTTTCTGGCTTTGGTTCACGCTCTGGCTTTGCTCAAACAACAGGGAAAGAACATCCCTGTTTACTCGGATTCCAAAACAGCAATGTCGTGGGTAAAGAAAAAAACCATCAACACCAATTTGCAAAAAACACCTAAAAATGCCCGGGTGTTTGAGATGATCGGCAGGGCTTTGACATGGATTAAAAACAATAGCTGGCAAACACCCATATTGAAATGGGACACCGAAAACTGGGGTGAAATTCCGGCAGATTTTGGCAGGAAGTAAAAAATATGGATCTAATTTGATGTCAAAACCAAATATCCGTAAGCATTCAGTTCAAAATTTTCTTTGCCCTGCAACGTGTAACTCTTCCCCGAAAAGGCATCCAGATATTCGCCAAAATAGAAATTTCCGTGCAGACTTACCTTCACCGGATTTTCGGTAAAATTGATAAAAACCACCACCCTTTCGTTGTTCATCATTCGGGCAAAAGAAATAACCTTATCGGGTTGCGAGTTTTCAACCTTATGCATGACACCTCCATATTTTCCGTTCCAAAGAGCCTGATTTTCGTGTTTTAGCTTGAACATGGTGGTGTAGAATCCTGCATAGGGAAGCGTATCCCATTCAATCAAGTCTTTATCAAAAAAGTTGAGTGCCCTGTTAAGACCAGCTTCCTGACCGCTATATATCAGGGGCATGCCTTCAACGGTACACTGTAAAACCATGCATGCTTCCAGGGCATTGCCAAAGTTGGAAAAGCTTGTTCCCTCCCACGAATTTTTATCATGATTATCCACAAAGGTCATGCGATAAGCGTTTCGCGGGAAAGTATTAACATGGTGAGCCATATATTCGTTGAGTACGTGCAAACCCTGTTTTCCCGTGGCCACATTGTGCATTTTATCCCAAAGGCTCCACGAATAAGTCATATCGAAAGCATTCGCATGCAAATCGCGCGATTCCCATTCGGCTAACATAAACACTGGCTTAATCTGGTCGAGCTCATTGCGTACATTATCCCAAAAATCAACAGGGATAAAACCGGCAACATCGCAGCGGTAACCATCGATGTTGGTTTCGCGAACCCAGTATTTCAGCACTTCGGTCATGTACTCGCGTATGCCGGGCTGATTGTAATCAAAATCGATGATGTCGCTCCAGTCATACCAGGGTGTAGGCTGAAAATCACCTTCCGGTGTGCGGGTGTACCATTCCGGGTGCTTCTCCACAAGGTTGCAGTCCCATGCAGAGTGGTTTGCAACCCAATCGATGATTACAAACATATTCAAATCATGGATTTTCTCAACCAGAGCTTTGAAATCTTCCATTGTCCCAAATTCAGGATTCACAGCATAATAATCTTTTACAGAATAATAACTGCCTAAATCACCTTTTCGGTTTTTTTCCCCAATGGGATGTATCGGCATCAGCCAGATGATATCTACACCCATTGCCTTCAACCTTGGCAAATGCGATTCAAAAGCCTTGAAATTTCCTTCGGGAGTAAACTGGCGGATATTGACTTCGTAAATGGTGGCATTTTTGCTCCATTCGGGGTGTTTAATTTTTACATATTCCCTGGCTTGAAATTTTGATGGGATCATAGCCGGTGTATCTGATTGGTTTGATTTATTGTTACATCCACAAAAAATTACACTAACACTTAAAATGCAAATTGCCAGGTAAAGATTTCTGCTCATCATATTTAAGATCAAATAAAAGTTTCGATACTTACCAAAAGTAGGATTAAATTGTTATATTTTCGGGATTCTTGATAATGCAAAATATTCAAGGATGGGCAACTATAATTGATCACCCCTTCAAATACGGCAAGCCTCGCTAATCAGAAGAGCAAAAAACCATTTAAATAGATTCCCGGATGAAAAAGGGTAAAACCAATTCGAACTTTCAGAGAAAATTTCAACTGAAGAATGAGAAAAATCTATGAATTGGTTACAAGCTTAAATCCGATGCCATGAACATTGATCAGTTCTACGGTTTTATCTTCTTTTAAGAATTTCCTGAGCTTGGTAATATAAACATCCATGCTACGGGCATTAAAGTAACTGTCGTCGTTCCAGATTTCCTTGAGTGCAAAACTTCTGTCCAAAACATCATTCAGGTTCATGGCTAATAACCTGAGCAAGGCAGCCTCTTTGGAAGTAAGCTTTTGTTCTTTACCATTAATTTTGAGCAGTTGCCTGTTAAAATCAAAAATGTATTCTCCAATTCTGAATACATTGTTCTGAATTTCTCCACCACGGCGTTCATTTGCCCGGCGAAGAATGGCCTGAATTCTAACAAGGAGTTCTTCCATGCTAAAGGGTTTGGTAAGATAATCATCGGCACCTACCTCAAATCCTCTTAGCTTATCCTCCTGCATTGATTTGGCGGTTAAAAACAAAACCGGAATGTTTTTGTCTTTTTCTCTTATCTCTTTAACAAGGGTAAAACCGTCTTTTACAGGCATCATTACATCAACGATACAAAATCCATAGCCACCTTTTTCGTAGGTATTCCATGCTTCCTGGCCATTTACGCAAAGCGTTGTTTCGTAACCTTTTACTTCAAGGTATGATTTTAGAACATTGCCGAGATTCTTATCATCCTCAGCTAATAAAATTTTAATATTATCAGTTCCCATGATTTATGGACATATTGGTTTAGATAAAATTGGAGGTTGTAAAATTAACATTTTTTAAATAACTCAAAAATTTATTTATGATGTGTAAGGAAACAATCTATCAGCACATTTTAATTTTTTATCTTTTGTTTCACTTTGCCACTTGCGGGCAGAAAAATGCAAAACTTCGATCCTTTTTTCAATTCACTGTCAACAGTAATTTTGCCACCATGCAATTCAACGATGGTTTTCACATAGCTCAGCCCAAGTCCAAAACCCTTTACATCGTGTATATTGCCTGTGGGTACCCGGTAAAGTTTGTCGAAAACCTTTCGTTGGTTTTCATTACTAATGCCAACTCCATTATCAGAAACACAAATTTTTATTCCATCAATGTAGTTTTCTGTTTCAATTAATATTTCAGGTTTTCGTGGTGAATATTTATTGGCATTATCAACCAAATTGGTAATTACGCTGGCAATATGCATTTTATCACAATTGATAAAAGGTTTTGTGGCTTTGTATTCACAGGTAATTTTACCATCTTTAACCTCCACTTGCAAAGCAATGTTGTTAATCACTCTGTCGATTAACTCATGCATATCTGCTTTTTCGCGTTTCAATTTAAAATTGTCGTTTTCAATGGCTGCTGCCTGAAGAATTTTTTCTGCAATCCCGCCCAAACGACTATTCTCATCGTTGATTACTTTCAGGTAGTTATCAGAAAGAAGCTTATTCTTTTTTATCTCATTATCACTTAAGGCTTCGCAAGCCAAAGAAATAGTTGAAATCGGCGTTTTTATTTCGTGGGTCATATTATTAATGAAATCGCTTTTCATTTCTGACAATCTTTTTTGCCATACAATAACTTTAATTACATAAATAAAGAGCATTACGATGATAACAATCAGAATTAATGAAATAAAAATAATTGAGGCCATTTGCTTGAACAAATACCTGGTTTCATAAGGAAAATAAATAGTTAAAAAATATGGATGCTCAACAAACTCGTAAGGATAAAGTGAAAAAACAAAGCCTTCTTTTTCAAGCTCGTTGCTGTATTTTTCAGATTTATTGATAACCATTTTCATGTTTGAAGATGAAATAACACCATACTCAAACATTGTATTAATGCCCTGATCGATAATTTTTTTGTGCAGCAATGAATCAAGAATTCCCGGATCGAGATGTTTATCAATATCAAATATCTGATTTTGATCGATCATTTCAAAAATTGCTTCCTGAGCCAGGGTCGTTTTTCTAATCATTTTATTGATATCCTCAAAGCCTTCCAAATCGATGATATTACTGTAAATTTCCTGATTTATAGAGTCGATGGAACGCAACATAAAATCAATTTGCTGCTGTGAATAAGGATGCTGCTTGAAGGTTTTATAGTTCTTGAGCTTTTCGAGTTGATCAATCACTTCATTGACTGCGGTGTTTACTTTGTTTTCAAAATTAGCACGCTCAATACTTATGGCATTTTTTACCCAATAAAGTTGCACTGCAGTTAAGCTCAAAAGAACCAGCGAAACTACAACGATGATTAAATTTATTAGGTTTTTATTCATTAAATAAATGTGAGCTTTAAAAAATATAAATCAAATTGGATATGGTTAGTAATTATCCTCAAAAAATACAAAAGTATCTTTGAAAGTCCCTCAATTTCAAGGGTTAACTTAATTTAACGTTTGTTAATGTCCTTTAACTTGCGATGGGTCTGGAGGCATGTTACTTTTGTGGTTAAATATAAATCTCGATTCATCATGCCAGATAAATTTGATGATTTATATTTTGTGCTAAAGATTTCTGATTCATAAATTTTGGTTTTTGGTTTTGAAGTGCAGTCTCCCCGGCTGCACTTTTCTTTTGATGGAATCTTTGAAC
>JAIOZV010000123.1 GCA_021740425.1 Bacteroidales bacterium
CATCCCCTGGATGAATTTAAAATAGAAATCAAGAATTATAGCTCCCATAAAATTTCAGATTTCAAGGACAGGCTGAAAAAATATGCCAATCAGCAGATAGTTTTTGGGGGAATGGTGGTGGCTTCGTCACACCGTATGTCGAAAGATGATAAACCCTGGGGAATATTCACCATCGAAGATTTTGATGATACTTTTGAAATGAGACTATTTTCGGAAGATTATCTCAAATATAAAAACTTCCTTACCGAGGGTTTCTTTCTGCTTATTTCAGGCGTATCAAAGCAGCGCTTTCGCAATGATGAAGATCATGAATTTAAAATCTCAGATATTAAATTGCTGCCTGAAATACTCGAGCGCCAGACAAGGCACATCAAATTAATGGTAACTTTGAGCGATCTTCAAACCGATTTGGTAGATGAAATATTTGAGATCGCTCAAAAATTTCCGGGAGAGTGCTTCCTCAGTTTCCAGGTGTATGATGAAGAAGAAAAGCTTGGCATAAACCTGAATTCAACAAAAGTAAAGGTTGCACCGGCTAAATTTCTCAAGGCCATCAGCAAAGTGCCCGAAGTGGAATTTCAGCTGAACAAGGGGTGATAAGTTTTTTTGAAACATTTTCCATTAGTGTAATCAGGTGTTTTTGTGATCGGGTGGTAAAAATCGAATGGTGTTTGAAGCAATGTGAGTTTGACAAAAAAAGCAATGGCCAACCCGGGGAGAGTTGGCCAGTTGCATTAACCAAATTAGTGAGCTATGAAAAAAAATTACTTTACCAAAAATCGATCAGTGCCGATTCATTAATTAAGTACTTCAATTCAATAACAGAATAAGTACTTAAAAAGTTTAGCGTTTAACATTTTTAAAGTTTTTTGTTACTTCATCCCAATTCACCACATTAAACCAGTTTTCGATATAATCGGGGCGTCTGTTTTGATACTTCAGGTAGTAGGCATGTTCCCAGACATCCAGGCCAAGTATAGGTGTGCCCTGCGTTTCGGCAACATCCATTAACGGATTGTCCTGATTAGGTGTTGAGCTTACTTTAAGATTTCCATCTGCTGCAACAATTAACCATGCCCAGCCACTGCCAAAACGTGTAGCTGCCGCATTGCTGAATTCTTGCTTAAATTTTTCAAACGATCCAAATTCAGCATCAATGGCTTTTGCAATTTCCCCACCGGGTTTGTTTGAAGGTTCGGAGCCGATATTTTTGCCCATTGTGTTCCAAAATAAATCATGGTTGATAAACCCTCCGCCATTGTTTCGCACGGCAGCCGGGACTTTAGAAATCCTTCCAAGAATATCACCGAATTTCTGATCTTCAAGATCGGTGCCTTTTATTGCTGCCATCAATTTATCATAATACCCACGATGGTGTTTGGTGTAATGCAATTCCATTGTTTTTGCGTCAATGTATGGCTCCAGCGCATCGTAAGCATAAGGTAATTCCGAAAATTTCAATTCTTTTATCAACGTATTCAACATAACAATTTAAGTTTTTAGATTCGTATATAGTTTTACTTACCAAACCATTTAATAAGGTAATTGTTTACCGAAATAAGCCTTTTTGCCATTTTTAACAATATCCCGGTGGGTATTTTTCAATCAGAAAAGTTCATATCTGGCTTGTTAAAAGTTGTGAGATGAAAAACATTTTATCTGTGAATCGGTTCACATTAGTTTCTATACTTTTGCACCAGCTTGAAAATAAATATCATATCCTAACATAAAACAATTCAACAATGATTAAACATTTGATGCAACTGGTTGAGGAAGCCAAAAAAAGAGAAACACGAAAATTAGTTTTAGCTGCAGCCGGTGATGAGGATGCATTGCTGGCAGTTAAAAATGCCGTTAGTCAAGGGATTATTGAGCCTATTCTTGTGGGCGACATGTTGAAAATCAGAACCATTGCCAAGAGAATTAATTTTGACATCAGTACCTACGAATGTTATGATGTTGAAGATAAAACGGAAGCATCCTTAAAAGCCTGCATGCTGATCAAGGAAGGCAAAGCCGAAATTCTGATGAAGGGTGCAGTTGGAACTGGCACACTCATGAAAGCAGTTTTGAACAAGGAAATTGGCCTTCGCAAAGGCGATACCCTGAGCCATGTGGCTGTGTTTGAATCACCATATTATCACAAATTGCTTGGAGTAACTGATGCCGCAATGAACGTAGGCCCCGATTTGGAAACCAAAATTGCCATTATCAAAAATGCTGTTGAAGTATTTCATAAGCTGAATATTCCCAATCCAAAAGTGGCCATTGTGGGCTCGGTTGAAACAGTTAACCCGCGCATGGAAGCAACCATGCACGCTGCCACCATTTCGATGATGAATTACCGGAAACAAATTACCGGTTGTGTTATTGATGGTCCGCTGGCTATCGACAACGCCGTCTCGAAAAAATCGGCTGAGTTGAAAAATATTACCAGCGAGGTGGCAGGTGATACCGACATTATTCTTGCTCCCGGGATTGATGCAGGAAATATCCTGTACAAAACCCTGAATTTCCTTGGTGGAGCCGTGGCAGCAGCTGTAATTATGGGAGCCGCAGCACCCATCGTACTCACTTCAAGGTCTGACAGCGACAAGAGTAAATTTTTATCCATAGCTCTTGCTGCCAATATTGGGTAAGCACTATTTAACATCGCATAATTTGATAATTTTGCAGCCAAATGATTATTGAATAAGCGGAATGGAAGGAATAGGAATTTTAGCAATAAATCCGGGTTCAACATCTACAAAAATTGGTGTTTTTGTGGATTTGAACCCAATTTTTTTAAAAAACATCAAGCACATTCCTGAGGAGCTGGATAAGTTTGAAAAAATTACGGATCAGTTCCAGTACCGTAAAGATATTATTGCACGGGAGCTCAACGCTGCAGGAGTTCCTGAAAATGTTGTAAAAGCCGTTGTTGGCCGCGGGGGTTTGCTTAAACCGATCGAATCGGGCGTTTACATTGTTAACGAACGCATGAAAGAAGACCTTCGCAACAGCCCGATCGGAGAGCATGCATCCAACCTTGGCGGCCTTATCGCCGAGGCTTTTGCCCGGCAGCTCCACGATGTACAAGCATACATTGCAAATCCTGTGGTGGTTGATGAGCTCGATGATATTGCAAGATATTCGGGAAATGAAAAGTTTCAGCGCAAATCAATCTTTCACGCACTCAACCAGAAAGCCGTTGCCCGTTCACACGCCAAGTCGGTGATGCGTAAGTACGAAGACATGAACCTGATAGTTGCACATCTTGGCGGTGGAATCACTGTTGGCGCGCATTGTAAAGGCAGGGTTATCGATGTGAATAACGGACTGGACGGTGAAGGCCCTTTTTCGCCCGAACGCAGCGGCACACTGCCCGTTGGGGATGTGGTGCGTGCCTGCTTCAGCGGAAATTATACACAAAAAGATGTTATGAAAATGATCAAAGGAGCCGGCGGCCTGGTTTCTTATCTTGGCACCAACGATGCTTATGCAGTGGAAATGAAAATGATGGATGGCGACAAGGAATACGAAAAGATTTTTGAAGCTATGGCTTATCAGGTGGCCAAAGAAATAGGGGCGATGAGTGCCGCCCTTCGGGGCGAAGTGGATGGTATTTTAATTACCGGGGGCATTGCACACTCCAAATGGTTTGTAAATAAAATTATTGAACGGGTTTACAAAATCGGGCCGGTGCATGTATATCCCGGGGAAGACGAAATGAAAGCCCTTGCAATGAACGGGATGAGGGTGGTTAAAGGTGAAACCGAAGCAAAGATTTATCTTTGAGCATCTTGCCGATATTTAAAAATTAATGGTAAACTTACCATCACCTCTGTGCCGGGAAATTCTTCACTCTCATTTAAATCATATATTTTATACGTGATGTCGGTACGATTCAGGTCGTTGAAAATCCGAATAAACTCTTCCATGATGCGCAATGCTTTAAAAGCTTTGGTTTTATTTAACCTTTTTGATTTTTCAATACCTACACCATTGTCGCTAAACAATACAATGAGTCTGTTTTGAAAAATTTTTAAAGTTATTTGCAATACCCCGTCCGATGCCCTGTGCATGAGGCCATTCGAAACTGCAGATTCAGCAAAAGTCTGTATAATCATTCGCGGCACTTCCATCCTTGTATTTACCTCAGGGTCAACCTGAAAATCGTAAACAAATTTTTCTCTGAACCTGAATTTCTCAATGTCGAGGTACTGTCTGGTGAATTTTAGTTCTTCGTCCAATATGCGTGTCATCTGATCGGAATACAGCATGGTGGAGCGCATCAATTGCGAAAACATCGAAAAATAGCTGTAAGCAGTTTCTTTGTCCTCTTTCATGATGGCTGAAGCTACGGCATTTATGGCATTAAAAGTAAAATGAGGATCGAGTTGGTTTCGGATCGATTTTAGTTTTAGTTCGGCCAATTGCTGATCTCTGACAAAAGAAACACGGAGTATTTTTTTCTGGAAATGCGTGATTATTCCTATTAAAACAACATAAAAACCATAAATTAAGAGATTAAGCAAAATGGTTTTGAGCAAATAAAATGGATCTGTTTTATAGGTGAATTCGATTAATTTTTCATCAAGTTGTAAAACCAGATAGGTTTTATTGTCAGGCCTGACCCGGGTAGTTACATTTTTAATTTCCGAAAATTGATGAGGTATGGCATAGCGATATACATTTTGAAAACTGTTGGAATAAATGCAGAGAAATTGCTTTCCTTCAATCTCTTTGGAAAAAATATACTCATCTTTACCGTCCCCGTTAATATCCTTCCCATCAATAAAACTCAACTCCGTATCGAGTGTGAGATGATCGGCAATTTCAAAATTATTCATGGGTTCCAATAATTTTAAATTGCCGTTATCAGGATGATAGCTTGCAAAATATTCCTTGCTATTCCGGCTCACTTCAAAAAAATGTTGTCTGGTTTTTTGATCCAGGTTTGGAGTGATTTTCTGAAGTTTTTTCAACTCCCAATCAAATACATAAAAATGATATTTATCAGGTGCATCATTGTTAATGTCCACAATCAGAACAATAAAAGAAGTATCATTTTTGAAAATGTAATTTTGCAGTGAGCCATTTCCAGGCCCCATATTTTTGGGGCCAAATTTAAAATTCAGGGTGTGGTCGTAAATCACAAACCATCGATCGTAGTCATGGTATGGTATTCCAAGTGTTGCCTCAATATTTTCGCAGCTAACCGTGGAGGGCATCAGTTCAGCAATTCCATCCCCATCAAAATCAAAAAACCGGATATGCGTATTTTTAAAACCTACCATCGGTGAAATTACAAATGTATTACCGGCAAAGTCGTAAGCATAAATCCTTCGGGGTTGTTCGCTGAATCCTGCCAGAAGGTTGATCAAAATTTCATCTTTTCCGTCATTGTTTAAATCGTGGTGATAGAGCTGCGTGATAAAATTCGTTGTGCCATTTACAACTTTTACCCGATCAATAAAAATTTCAGGTAGCAGTTTTGCAGAGTCAACTTTAGGATTTACAGCGCCAAAAAACAATGAATCCTGTCGCTGAAATATGGTAAAAACATCTAAAATGCCGTCACCGCTAAGATCGTACATTAATAGATTCTTGCTGCCTGCCGGTAAAATGCCGTTGAAATTCCACTGACCCATGTACGTTCTGTCGGCTTGCCGTAATTTTATGGCACATTGCCCTATATCATTCACAAAGTGGGATATTTCCTCATCAATGTTATCGTTGTCGAGGTCGTAATAATACTGTATGGTTTGTTTGCCGGGTTTATCAGCCAAATATGATTTAACAGGAAGCAGTTCAGCTTTTTTAAAACTTGTGGGTAATAAAAGTATGGTAATGAGTGCAAAAGGGAGTGCAATTACAGCAGGATGAAGGATCAGGTATATGAATATTTCCTTGCGAGATTTTTTCACTGTGAACAGGAATTTTTGACAATTTAAATTTGTAAAGATACAAAAAGAAGAGTTGAACTCAAATTTTGGCGTTCAACTCTACTTTATTTAGGATGTAATTATTTTCGGACTTGCGATTATATAGTAATAAACTCAGGGAATATTACCCTTTTAATTTTCGTTTTTAAATTTTCTGAATGCCTCATTAAGCTGTGGCAGAATTTTTTGAACATCACCAATAATTCCATAATCGGCAGCCTGAAAAACCGGAGCTTCATGATCGGTGTTTACTGCAACAATTACTTTGGATGAGCTAACTCCGGCAAGATGTTGGATTGCCCCTGAAATTCCAAGCGCAAAATAAAGGTTAGGGGCTACAATTTTCCCGGTTTGACCCACATGTTCTGAATGAGGTCTCCAACCTTCATCGGATACGGGTCGTGAGCATGCAGTAGCTGCACCCAGTATGTCGGCCAGTTCTTCGAGTGGTGCCCAGTTTTCGGGGCCCTTCAGGCCACGGCCTCCCGAAACAATAATCTCAGCATCGTTAAGCAATACTTTGCCACTGGTTTTTTCAACATTAGTAACCCTTGTTTTAAAAGGTGCATTGGCCGGAACGTCGAATGGTTCAACAACAACATTGCAGGGATTTTCAACTACTCCATAGGAGTTTTGTGCAAGGCTTATGATTTTGATCTCAGATTTTATCACAACATCAGCGAAGGCTTTGCCATGAAAAACTTTTTTTGGGACTGTGAAAGGGCTGAGGTTTTTTGGGAGTCCTGTGGCAGCATACACCATTCCGGCCTTAAGTTTAACAGAAACTCTTGGTGCAACAGCTTTTGCAATTGTTGATCCCGAAAAGATAACTACACTTGCATTTTCCTTTTCTACCGCGCTTGCAACAACCGAAGCATAAGCCTGGTTGTCGAGATTTGCATAGCCCTCATTGGCAAAATTCAATACTTTGGTTACTCCATATAAACCAAGCTGTACGAGGTCATCTTCAGCTACATTTCCAACGGAAAGTGCAATAGCTTCACCACCTAACAGTGTGGCGATTTCGGCTCCATAGGAAGCAATTTCAAAAGTTGATTTTTTGAATTTGCCGTCAAAATTTTCGGTATATATTAAAACATTACTCATATCATTTCAAAATTTACAGGTTAGATAATTTTAGCTTCATTGTGCAACAATTCAACAAGTTCTCCCACATTTTCTGCGGCTATCATTTTGCAGGCAGCTTTGGGTTGTGGCGGCTGATAAGCAACAAATTCAGTGAGTGCGGTGGCACCTGCCGGAGCTACAACATTTAGCGGTTTTTTGCGAGCCATCATAATCCCGCGCATGGAAGGAATTCTTGGTTCTTTTGCGATACCTTTCTGCACTATCGCTACAAAGGGCGTTTCAGGTTCTACAAGCTCATTACCTCCTGGAATTTCACGATTTACTTTCACCTGATCGCCTTCGATTTCAAGTTTTGAAACCGATGAAACTGAGGGCAAGCCTAAAAATTCTGACAGCATGCCACCCATTGCCGAACCATTGTAGTCGGAAGATTCGATGCCGCAAAGAATGATGTCAAAATTTTCAGCTTTCGCAGCTTCCGACACTTCGTAAGCTACAGCAAAAGCATCGGCAGGAGCAGCATCCACGCGAATGGCATCGTCAGCCCCAATGGCCAGAGCCTTACGAATGGTGGGTTCTGCATTTTTATCGCCAACAGTAATTACTGTAACTTTATCAATTTTGCCGGCAGAAGCTTCTTTGAGTTCAAGAGCACGGGTTAATGCGAGCTCATCCCACGGGTTTATAATCCACTGCGCATTGGCCAAATCAACAGCCGATTGGTCGCCGGTGAGTTTAATCTTTGTGGTAGTATCCGGTACATTGCTGATACAAACAAGTATTTTCATATTGAAATTTTGATTTTTAAATATTTAGAAACCACAAAAATAAAATAATTTTACTTTTTAGTGATTGCAATGAATTTGTAAAAAAAACAAGAAACCTTTGTTCACATCATGGGAGCAAAGGTTTTATAATAGTGCTTTGATATTTATCAATTACTGCTTAAAGAGCAAGCAAAAAAGCTATTTTGAAATGAAAGTTGGAAAATTTCTTGGATAGCGGACTTACGGCCTTTGGTTTTCAAAGAATTACACTAATCCATTAAAATTCTTCTCGAAATTACTACTTTTTGTATTTCGGATGTTCCCTCATAAATTTGTGTGAGTTTGGCTTCGCGCATGAGCCGTTCCACATGGTATTCTTTCACGTAACCATAGCCACCATGAATTTGTACAGCTTCGGTGCTTACTTCCATGGCGATGTCGGCGGCATAAAGTTTAGCCATCGAACCTATCAACGAGAAGTCCTTGCCCGTATCTTTTAGCCATGCGGCTTTATGTACAAGATTTCGTGCATTTTCGATTTTTACAGCCATATCAGCAAGTTTAAAAGCAATGGCCTGGTGCTGTGAAATTAATTTTCCAAATGCCTTGCGCTCTTTGGAATATTGGAGTGATCTTTCATAAGCACCTGCTGCAATGCCAAGTGCCTGGGCAGCGATGCCGATCCGCCCTGCTTCGAGGGCTTTCATGGCAAATTTAAATCCAAAGCCATCCTCGCCGATCCGGTTCTCTTTTGGCACTTTCACATCTGTAAACATTACCGAATGGGTGTCGCTGCTTCGCATTCCCATTTTATCTTCGTGAGGGCCCAATGAAATGCCGGGAGTATTTTTATCCACGATCAGCGCATTAATCCCATGATGTTTTTTTTCAGGGTGGGTTTGCGCTATTACGATATAAACATCTGCACAATGGGCATTGGTGATCCAGTTTTTGGTTCCGTTCAACAGGTAGTGATCGCCCTTATCTTCGGCCAGTGTTTTTTGTGAAGTGGCATCCGAACCTGCTTCAGGTTCTGAAAGTAAAAAAGCTCCAATCTTTTCTCCTGTAACCATGATTGGGAGGTATTTTTCTTTTTGGAATTCGGTGCCGTACTTTTCGATGCCGTAAGTTACCAGCGAATTGTGAACGGACATGATGACTGCAACGGAAGAATCCACCTTAGAAATTTCTTCAAGAGCCATCACATACGAGAGGCTGTCCATGCCACCTCCGCCGTATTTTGGATCTATCATCATTCCTAAAAAACCCAGTTCGGAAAGTTCTTTGATTTGATGGGTGGGAAACTCGGCCTTATAATCCCTTTCGATAACATCAGTTTCCAGTTTTTTGGCAAAATCTCTGGCTGCCTGTTTAATCATGATTTGTTCTTCTGTGAATTCAAAATTCATAGTATCATTTTTTAGTTTGAGTTTTCATTTTTAAAATGCCGAAATACCTGCACATTCTGTGCCCACGCTGAATTGACAAAAATATCCGAAATCGACTATGGTCAGAAGTGTTGCGGTCATAAATTTTCTTAATTCAAAGCCTGAAATTTACCTAATTTTTGAAGGGCAATTTTCAATTCATCAGATTTTTGTGTACCGATCAATATCTTTTTCCCATCTGATAATTCCAATTGCAGGCCAATATTTCCGGCAATATTTAAAGCCGACCCGCTTCTTCCCTGCCTGAAACCCCAACCGCCATATTCAGCGATGGGTTTGTATTTGCGCACTTCGGCCCGTTTTACCGACTCCCATTTGATCAAACGATCCTTCCGGTGAATTGGTGCAAAGCGATAAGTGATGCCATGCTGATCGATGCGTGTGTGAAGGGTCAGTGAAAGAAAGAAGCCAAAAATCAGAAAAGGCGTAAGCAGGAGCAGGATTAAAATTTGGTCAGGCGCCGGGTTATTTCCAAACGGAATGCCTACAATGACTTGCTGAACAAAGCCCCAAACCGCCAGCCCCAAAATCACAAGAATAAGAATCATCAGCCATTTTTGTCTAAACCTTTGTTTTTCTGTAAAAAGTACTTTCGTCATCTGTTAAAAATTTTGTAGCCAAAGATAGGTGAAAATGGAAGATAAAATGCTTGCATAATTAAAAACAAACGCGATTTTTAAAATGCAATGTTTACAAGTTTTTTATTCATGAATTTTTTAAAAATATTCATATAACTTTGCTTTTTATCAAAAGCCGGTAAGATGAAAAGACAAGAAGCCATTGAATTGCTTGACCTGTACATTAAGAATGAAAACCTGCGCAAACATTGTCTGGCCTCGGAGGCAGTGTTGCGTGCTATGGCAAAAAAACTTGGTGCGGATGAGGATCAATGGGCTTTGGCGGGGCTACTTCATGATTTGGATGTGGAACTGGTAAATGCCGATCCCAAAATCCATGGACTTGAAACTGCCGGAATATTGAATGAAAAAGGAGTTGATCCCGATATAATTGAAGCAATAAAGCTCCACAACGATGAAGCAACAGGGCTGCCCAGAACCACTGTTTTTCATCATGCTCTCAGTGCCGGTGAAACTATAACCGGGCTCATTACAGCCACAGCTTTGGTTTATCCCGATAAAAAACTGGCCGGTGTTAAAGCAAAATCAATCCGCAAACGTATGAAAGAAAAACATTTTGCCGCCTCAGTTGATCGCGACAAAATCCGCGAATGCGAGCAAGCCGGCATCCCACTCGATGAATTTATCGACCTGAGCCTGGAAGCCATGCAGGGGATTAGTCAGGACCTGGGATTGTGACCGGGGGGCTTTTCTTGGTTAATCGTTATAGTTTATGCATGTATTCCAAATAACCAAATAACCAAATAACACCACGAACTTCAGCTCACTTTTTAAACTCTCAGCTTAATATCCCAAAAACCAAAAATCCCTGCCGCAAACCTGCATCCGCCATTGGTTGTTAATTTTGTTTAATCGGGAAAGTCAAAATGTCATTATGCTAAACAAATCCTATCTTTGCGGACTTATTTAACCACAAAACTCATTTAAATGAAACGTAACACTATTTTAATTTTAGCAGGAACTTTTTTTATGTTCATTTTGTTTGACTTTATTTCGATGAATAAAGTTATGGCACAAAAACAAATTCCCCTTGAGGATTTCTTCAAAAACCCTGAAAAATCGGGTTACCAAATTTCGCCGGATGGAAAGTACTTTTCATTCACGGCTCCCTATGAAAACCGCATGAACATCTTTGTTCAAAAAATCGGTAAAGACAAAGCCACTCGTTTGACCAGCGAAACCGACCGCGATATTTCAGGTTATTACTGGGCTAACAAAGATCGTATCCTTTACCTGAAAGATAATGGCGGCGATGAAAACTGGTCGGTTTACGGCGTGGACAAAGACGGGAAAAACCTGAAATGCCTCACTTGCTTCGAAGGAGTCGTAACTCAAATTATTGATGATCTTCAGGACATTCCCGATGAAATCATCATCGGGCTCAACAAGCGCAATCCACAGGTTTTTGATCCTTATCGCCTCAATATTAATAGCGGCGAAATGGAAATGTTGGCTGAAAACCCAGGAAATATTCAGGGCTGGATGACCGACCATGAGGGCAAACTGCGCGTGGCCATTGCCATTGTTGACGGCGTGAATACACAAATTCTTTACAGAGATAGCGAAGAAGAAGAATTTGTACCAACACTTACCACAAATTTTAAAGAATCTGTGAGCCCTGCATTTTTCGATTTTGAAAACAAAAATATGTATGCCACCTCAAATTTGGGGCGCGACAAGTCAGCCGTTGTGATGTTTGATGTTAAAAACGGTAAAGAGCTGGAAGTGCTTTACGAAAATGATAAATACGATGTGTCAGGAGTCTTTTATTCGAGAAAAAGAAAAGTTCTCACTTCGGCATCTTTTGTATCGTGGAAGCGCGAACGTCATTTTTTTGATGATCAGACCAAACAGCTTTTCGATCGCCTGAATGATAAACTGGGTGATTACGAATTGGGTATTTCAGGAAATAACGATGATGAAGACATGTACATCGTACGTACTTATTCCGACCGCTCGATGGGTGCTTACTTTTTGTATGATGTGGAAAAAGATGAATTAACCAAAATACATGAGGTAAGCCCGTGGATTGATGAAAATGAAATGGCCGCAGTTTATCCTATCGAGTACATTGCACGCGATGGTCTGCTCATTCCGGGATATGTAACATTGCCCAAAGGCCTGACAATGGAAACAGCCAAAAACCTGCCTGTGGTTGTAAATCCTCATGGCGGTCCATGGGCACGCGACAATTGGGGTTTCAATCCCGAAGTTCAGTTTTTAGCCAATCGCGGTTTTGCTGTATTGCAAATGAACTTCCGCGGATCGACAGGCTATGGCCGCGAATTTATGGAAAAATCATTCGGAGAATGGGGACTTGATATGCAAAACGACATTACCGATGGTGTTTACTGGCTTATCAACAAAGGCATTGCAGACAAAAATCGTGTAGCTATTTATGGTGCAAGTTATGGCGGTTATGCCACCCTGCAGGGCATTGTTGTTACCCCGACACTTTATGCTGCCGCTGTTGATTATGTTGGAGTTTCCAATCTTTTTACTTTTATGCAAACCATTCCTCCTTACTGGAAACCTATGCTCGACATGATGTACGAAATGGTAGGTGACCCCGAAACACATAAAGCTCAATTTGAAGCCACATCTCCGGCTTTAAATGCCGACAAAATGATGACCCCGCTTTTTGTGGCACAAGGTGCCAACGACCCGCGTGTAAACATTGCCGAGTCGGATCAGATAGTTGAAGCATTAAAAAAACGTGGCATTGAGGTGGAATATATGGTAAAAGAAAATGAAGG
>JAIOZV010000124.1 GCA_021740425.1 Bacteroidales bacterium
CATAGGGTACCTCAATCAAACTTTTCAGAACGGGGAGCATTGGAGCACCCAACTCAGTGGAGTAGTTGTAGCCTTGAAGATTCAATTGGGTAAAAAGCCCTGATTTTGTAGTTATTTCGTGGTTGCTAAACGACGATAGCTTATTGTGGAAATGCAGGGATTGATCATCAGTTTGAGTGATATTGAAAGCATTGTTCCCGTCAGAAAGTTTAATTTTTTGCGCTTTTCCGGAGAATGGCAAAAAAATGAGTACTATGATTGCAGTGATTAGCAGCGCGTTGTAAAATATTTTCATCGTTAGTCAGGTTTGATTTCAGAAGATAAAATTACATAAAAATAATAGGATGGGAGTTATTTATACTTATCATCTTACGTTGCAGCTGCATTTCGATGAATCGTTTATTTTCGGTTCGCAAACAATAGCTCATTCATTTTCATCACGCTTTTCTATAAATGCACTCCAGCCAATATGGGGATAAAAAAGGCCGCCCATAGGGCAGCCTTTCTCAATGTGAATTATAGAAAAAAGTGTTTATCGTGCAATCACAATCTTTTCGATGGTGTTGGTGTTGTTGCCTTCGAGTTCGAGATAATACACGCCTTCGGCAAGATTGCTCAGATCAATTGCAGTTGTGAGTTGCCCTTTCACGGTAAGGTTGGCGATTTGATAAACCACTTCACCAAGGGTGTTAAGGATTTTCACATTCACCACATCATCAGCCATCAGGTCGAGGGTGAATTGTCCGGTAGTTGGATTGGGATAAATCGAAACCATAGTTTTATCACCGACTTCGTCGATTCCAACACAGGTGTTCACCGTTATGGTGAAATCGGATGACCATCCACCTTCGCCACATTCATTACCTCCACAAACTTTCAGGTTGGCAGTGCCTTCAAAATCGCTGCTGATGGCAATGGTAACCTCATTGTTGTTCATTACCATTTCGCCGGCTTCAACAGGATCGAGAACCCAGTTGTAAGTATTGGAGTAGCTAATGATATCTACTGTGAAGGTTTCTTCGTAACCCTGGCAGGTTTCGTGATTTCCTGAGATATCACCAGCATTTTCGGGCATATCCATAACTGTAATGTAGTCGGCTTTTGTCATGGTATTGCTGCCATTTTCACCGGTAACGGTAAGGCTTACATCAAAACTTCCCCCGGCCATGTACATTACTGTGGGGTTTTCATCGGTTGAGGTAGCCGGATCGCCACCTTCAAATTCCCAGTACCACCCGGTGATATTTCCACCCGAAAAATCGGTATAACTAACTTCAAGTCCTTCACAAACTTCTGTTGTACTTGCAACAAAATTTGCAGTAACACCAGTTGTGATTACCTCGAAGAAATTCAGGAATTCGCTCATCAGTTCTTCTTTGGAGGCATCGCTGTCGCCCAGGCCGCCAAACTCGTGGGAAGCTCCAATGGTTTTATAGGAACCACCATCGTATGAAATAGCAGTACCATAATTGGGTGATTGATTTTCGAGAATGATTTCTGCATCTCCAATAGGAGCAATATGGTCGATCCAGTTGTTTTCGCCACCATAGGCAAAAGACATGCCTTCGGTAAAGGTTCCGGCAACGCCGTTTATTGTTCCAAGGTCGCCTGATCCATCCGCAGTACCGTTGATATTAAACATAGTGTGTGCGGCAGTTTGATCATCGTAATACCAGGTGTCGCCACCTTCCATATAAAGCATTCCGCCTGCATTGAGGAAGTCGGCCAATTGCTGGCCTTCGGTACTTGAAAGTACATGGTTGCTGCTGTAAATACCCAGGCATACAAATGCTGAAGAGTACAAAGAAAGTTCTGAAGGAATAGAGGTAACATATTCAGCACTGATGCCCATGTCTTCCATAGTTTGCTGCATTACAGGGCCTGAGTTATTATTTTCATCAAGGTCGATAATAACCACCGGAATTTGTCCGATTACAATAGTAAATTCTCCGGAAGCTGTAATGTCATATTGAGCCATAGCATCAAACATCAGGGTAGCCATGTGGCCTGCCGGAGTGGTAATATCGGCAGTAACAGTAAACATAGCCATGCCTTGTCCTTCGGCTGCAATATCACCCATATCCTGTGGATCGGTGGTAGTTACAGTTAGGAAGGGATCGCTGGCAATAACTTCGCCCATCACATCAAAGGCATCTGCTGAACCGGTGTTATTCACATATACTGTTATGGTGGCTTCTTCGCCCGGATCGAGTTTACCGTTGTTGTTTCCTGTCGGATCAGCAATCATAAAATCGCCCATTTCCAATACAGGTGCGTGGCCGGTGATAACCACTGTGCTGCTCCAGTTATCTGTACCGTTGGAGGCGTTTACCTGGAAAAGCACAGCATGTCCGTCAGGTAGGTCTTCGGCAACATCGAATGCAAACCCATCTGCAACAGTAACCACCTCATCGGGGTCAACATCACCATAGTTTTCTTCAGCATCGGTAATGGTAACGTATTCATCTTCGGTAGAAATGGTTACCACAACATTTTGAGCAATTTGGACACCAACATTTTTCACTGAAAGTGACATAAGAATGGATTCAGCATAATCCATCATGCCGTTTCCATTTCCGCCTGTTGCATCATTCAATTCATAGCTGTCTTTAACTACATAGGGGCCTTCCTGTGGAATTACAGGGATAATGGCCTGGTAAGGCAGGTAGTTGTGGAGGGTTACTGTTACCGTGGCATCTCCTGGAATTTGAACCGGGCCGCCAAAATCAACTGTTGCTACACCGGTAGCATCAGTATAAGCAACAGCATACACGGAGTTATCTGCGTTTGAAACGCAAACCAGGGCACCTTCGGCGGAGCCGTTTGCACCAACTACTGTTACGGCAAAGTCAGACATACCAAGGAAAAGCTGCTCATCGTGCGAAACACTCAATTCCATGGGTTGCATGGTCCAGGGCTCGATGGAGGCATCGCCTAACCATAGGTAGGTTCTTACGTTCGACATGCCTATGTCGCCGTGAACATTCAAAACGGTAAGATTGGCAAAATTGGTTACATAGCCAATGTTGGTGATATTTTCTTCAAAAACTGCTTTGTACATCTCCTTATCATAATCATGATTAGGAATGGTGTAGGATGGGATGATGGCACCGTTTACGGCTACCGATGCTGTGGGGTGCTTCATAAATGATTCGCACAAACATTCACCACTGTAACCCACAATGTCCATGTTGTCGCAGCAAACATCAAAAAACACAAACAACTGATTTACGTTGTTAAGCTGTGATACTTCCGCAGCAGTAAAGTGCGAAGGGCCACTATTGGTCCAGTCCCACATTTGTGTCTGGCTTCCATGTCCGCGGTAGTTAAATATTCCAACGCCTGTGCTATTCACAAATTCAACAACCTGAGCATTGGTATAGCTTTCGCCACCGTAGGCTTTTTCGAAAATGGGTGTTTGGATGCTATAATTAAAAGAAGCTATCTCATTGCAGCACTGGGTATATTTTCCCGGGTATTCTTCTTTGTGTGCAATCAGAATTGTATTTTCGGCCCAGTTATCCGAAACATCGGGAGACAAATAGTGGGTCATGGTTTTGCTGATTTGCATTTCCAGTTCGTCCATTTGATTGTTGTCGTAAACAAAGCGGCCAATGGCCAAATCGGCATAGTGATCATTGGGACCGTCAAGGCAGGTGTACCAACTATCGGAATAAGATGGGTCGCCACCGGGGCTCCAGTAATACATTGGAACGATGTTCGGGCCGCCGCCTGAACCGCCGTTGGGATAGGCATCACCTACCATCAGCACGTATTCCAGTCCATCAGATTCGTACAATTGGGTAACATAATCTTTAAAATTCTGGGGAGTGTTGAATCCAGTCTCCAGTGTTTTTACCTCAACAGTATGTCCCATCTGGTTTTTCCAGTCAACAAGGGGCTGAATGGCATCCAAAGCTTCGGTATTGGTAATAATCAGATATTTTATACCGGGGATTTCACGGTAGGTCAGGGTGTATCCCAAATCCCCAAAATTAGGGATGGCTGTTTCGTACATGCTATAAAACTTGGGGGTGAGTTCCATTTTAGGATTGAAAACCATTGTTTCATCAACACCGGTAAATTCAACCTTTACAATCATTTTTGTGATTACAGTGAGATCCTGTGTGGCCGGATTGTAGCTAAAGGGAGTTACATGAAAATTGGTGAGTTTTACATCTCGCCATATTTGAGGAACATCCATCACAGCATTTTCTGCAGGGAAAATTCCGTCTTTGGCATAAAAAGCCTCATCCATCACAAAAGGTTTGTCATGGCCACCGGGATTATCGGTTGTTGGGGTTTGGAAAGGATAAATGTGATATCCTGAAAGTTTGGTGGTTTCCATGGAAACAATGCTAAAGGAAACTTTTTGGTTTCCCGGAATACCTATCACTTCGTGGAGCATGGGTAGTTCAGGACGGCCAACTGCCTTGGTAGTATGACCATCGGTGAGGCTGATATGCTGGAAGGTCATATCGTTTTTCGACAGTTCCTGGAGATACATCCCCGGAACATTGATCTCGAGTGTAAGCCCTGCGCGATCGGATTGCTGAACAGATATGGCAGCTTGCTCAGCTTGTTGGGTGCCGCTGAATGAAACCCAGCTCTTTTGCGAAAACGCTGAACCAAAAGTAATCAGGAGTGCCAGTAAAAGTGTAAATCTTTTCATGTTTAAATGATTTGAAAGTTAATAGTTATTGAATTTTCAAAGGTTAAAATTATTAAAAGTAACGCGTGCTCGATTAATTATAAGGCATTTAACAGTATTTTAACAGTAATCTGTAAATGTTCATTTTCTTAAAAAAATTCATACGATGACATGGCGCCATCGTATGAATATGCAATTGAATATTAATTGTTGTGGATCATTTTATGAATTAAAACTTCATCGGTAGTGATGAGTTTACAGAAATAAATCCCTTTTTCAAAACCGGAAGCAGAAATTTCTACTACTTCCTTATCGCCTGTGGCTGATTGATTCTCAGAAACAATCTGTATTTCCTGACCCAGCGAATTATAAACCGCCAGCTTGTATTCAGTACCCTGTTGAAGTTTAAATTCAACAAATACCTTATCGCTGTATGGATTTGGATATACTGACAGGTTTCTTGATGCCCCGACATCGAGAACACCAGACACTACTACATGAATACTGTTTGACGGGTCAGATTCGCAACCAAACCCATTGGTTACAATCACATGATAAACATCTTCCCACTGGCAGGTATATGATTGTCCGGTAGCACCTGCAATCATACCCTGGCTGTCGTACCACTGATTTCCTTCGGTGGCATCCGAGTAAAGGGTTTCTCCTTCGAGATTAATAAAAGGTGCTGCTGGTTTTGGATTTACCACCAGCTCCATCATGGCTGACATGGAGGAAACGCCATCATTTACTTCGCAGGTGTACATAGTGGTGGTCACCGGTGTAGCAATAGGATTGTAAATGGTCGGGTCGCTCAGGCCGGTTGCCGGTGACCACAAATAGGTGTAATTTCCACTTCCGCCGTTGCAGTATGCATAGAGTTGCGATGAACCACCTTCGCAGATTTGTGGAGGATCGCAGGCAAGGTTAACCGATAATACACCATCACCAAGGTCAACGGTATAATCTTCCGTTTCGCCGTAGCTCCAGTCGGCGCAGGCATCAGAGGATGATTCAAGCCATTGTGCCCTGATCCGCAATCTCTTTATCCCGCCGTTTACTGCTTCAGGAATGGTGAAATCTGTATTATAAACCTGTCCGGAATTTGCAAGGTTAAAATCTGTAATCAAGCGCTCGTTATCTTCGAATTCTTTGTTGGAATTCAGGTCGATCCACAGACTGGCCTGCTGGTCATCGTAACTCGTTTGCCATGAAACCGTATATGTTTGGCCTGGTTCGAGGCTGGTTGACAAGTCTGTAAAATCACCATATCCTTCCACACCGTTATCACTGCTGCAGCCATTGTTCATATTATTTATGCTTTCCAGCGAAAATCCATCAAATCCATCACCAAACGAGCAGCTTGCACTTGGGAAGCAATAATCAGTGAAATTGAGTGCGATTTCGCCATCAACGGAAATCCCGTACAATGCTTCAAAAACTATGTTGAGAGAGGCCGTGTATCCTGCGGGGACATTAGCATCGGCTGTTACCGAGAAAGTAGCGTCCGATTGTCCTCCTGCCATCAAATTGCCCAGTTCCTGTGCGGAGGAAGTATTTACGGTAATGTACTGATCAGCAGACGTAAGCATGGCCGTAACATCATAGGCACCTGCATGTCCGTTGTTCAATCCCATGATCACCATGTTGGCGGTTTCACCCGGATCCAGAATCCCGTTGTTGTTGCCGCTCACATCGTCAAAATAATAACTGCCTACTGCAAGAGCAGGAGCATTGGCAATAATTGCAAAGCCTGATGACCAGGTATCTTGTCCGGCGGCATCAATTGTAAAAGCAATTGCATGTTGATCGGGCACATTGCCGGCAATATCGAAGGCAAAAGCATCGGCAATGCTGAGTGATGTTTCTCCGGGGATATTTCCGTAAGTTTCAGAATTATCGGTGATGGTTACAAAGGCATCACTTGATGAAAGTGTTGCAACCACATTGTCGGCCTGCACTGTGCCCACATTTTCAAGTTCGGTGGTGAGCAGAATGGATTCGGTATAATCAGCCTGACCGTTGTTATTTCCGGAGGCATCGTTAATCTCTGATGAAGCGTAAACTACATAAGCCCCTTGGTTGGGAACAATCATCAGCGGATATTCATGCAATTGAGTATTGTATCCCGATACAAATATCGTTGCTTCACCAACCTCAGTGATGGGGTCGGTAAATATGATTTCAGCCTGTCCGGCAGCATCAGTTTGCGCTACACCATAGCTCATTCCATTTTTCATAAAGTGGCAATACAATCCTTCGATAACACCACTGCCTGAAACCGAGATTGAAATGGAGGGAACTCCAAGCGGAAGTGCTTCCTGATAGGTAGCAGAAATTTCTGAAGGTTCATCAGCCCAAAATCTTACACAGGCATCTCCAATCAGGTTACAATCGTAGAAATTCCAGCGCAAGGCGCCTTCCTCCCATTGCCCCGGTGCAGTAACCCAGGGAGCAGTTTCGATACGTGCCCTGGTGTAAGCCATGCCTAAGTGGCTTTCTTTTTTATCATAAAAGGCATCCACAAGTTCCCGGTTGAGATGAGCTGCCGGGCCTTCGGTCTGTCCTTCGTTAAACCATCCATACCTTGAATTCATATACACGGCAACACTCATTTTTTCGATGGAGATCATTTTTTCGGCAATGCAATCGTTGTCATCGAAAGCACCGCAAATACAGCCATGCGAAAAAATGAGCGCATAATTGTGTGTAATTCCATCGAGTGGGGCAAAATTGGTATTTGTAATATCGCTGTTATAAAATTTCATGGTATAGTTGGAGTTGGCATGTCCAACATGGTGGATGAATGAGGTACCCTGATTCATGGTGCTCATCAGTGTACTTGCCGACCATGAGCCTTCACTTTCGTATAATTTTTCGATGTTTTGATCCTCGGGGATACCATTTGTTTGATAGCCGTTTTCATCCTGATAACCTATCAGTAATTCCAGATAATCAGAACCATAAGTGGTTGGGTTACTATAAAGCCATTCACCAACGAGTAAGGGGTTGTCGAGTTCGCCGGTAACAGGGCTTTGCTGATATTGAATGGTTTTATGCATCAGTGCTTCAAATTCGGTTTGGTTAGAAACAGAAAATCTTCCGATTCCGATTTCGGGAAGCAGATCATCTTCGCCGATTTCTCCCCACAGGTTGTTTCCGTTGTCGTTCCAGGTTCCATCCAATCCTGAAAAATACAGATCGGAAGGAATGTTATCATCTTCATAAACTGATGAAGACTGCACATGGCAATAAAATCCACGGTAAGGAACATGCTCAACATCCCCGCCAAGGGTAACATGCTGTATTCCGTGATCCTGGTATTGCTGAATAATGTAATTCCGAATTTTTTCGGGGTTGTCCTGCCCGGGTGTGGTAGCATAAATATCGGTTGTTGCAGCCACCTGAGCCCTGATGCCGCGGGGGGCATAAAAATCAACAAGTTCTTCAAAGCCTGTGGCAAAGGTTGTGGAGGTAATAATAAGCAAATCGTAATCATCGCTGCGACCATCGGTTTGAGGATAGGAGAAAAGGGCTTCCGAATTTTGGGCAATGCTTCCTAACCTGCTTTTGATAGTTTCTGAAGATCTGAGGTTTTGCAGAGCCATCATGGATTTTTGATCCTGAGAAGTCAGTATCTTCACAACAATACTTTTAAAATAGGAAACCTGTCCGGTAGCCGGATTGTATCTCAGAGGAGTAAAGCTGGACAAGGCCAGTGCATAACCATTCATGAACTGTGTGGTGATTTCTCCGCGCATTTGTTCAGGATAGGCTGCATTGGTCTGATAAACATCTTCCTTTAAAACAAAAACTCCAGAACCCCCTTTTGACATGGGCTGGGAGTGCTGCATCGGATAAATTGTAAAATTGCCTTCAAGAAAAACTTCTTCACCGGGGATTATCTCTATTTCCCTGGCTGCATGACCTGGAGGAAGCAACAGCGAAATTGACAAGTAAGGCAACATGGGTTCACCGGCAAGGCCTGTCAGCATTGTATTTTCAAAACTGATCTGCTGATAGTCGTCCACATTTGTAATTTGAGGATCGGAGAAATGGTAGGTTTTTTCGATTACATCTGCCGTTGCAATCCCGACAGACAAAAGCATAGTAATGAGAGCAAGTAAAAATCTTTTCATAATAATTAGTTGTTGGTGACTTAAAATAATGAATTTTACAAAGAACTGAAAACAAGCAAAGAGGGTTTTTACCCTCCTTGCCTGAATTATTTGATTTACAAAGATATATTATTTTCTAATGATCAATTTTTCAACGGCCATACTCCTTTGGTTTTGAACTTTAATAAAATACATTCCCCCGTTAAGTGCTGAAGCATCTATCACATTGTTTTGTGCAGATAATTGTATGGATAAAACAACTTTACCTGAAAGATCGATAATCTCAGCAATGCCTTCCGAAATTTTTGTTGAAAGTGTAAACAGACCATCTGTTGGATTTGGGGAAATTGAAATGCCTGTAACTGAAACCTCATCAATACCTGTGCAGGCATCAACTGTAACAGTATATTCAGCCGAAAACGTTCCTTCACCGCAGTCGTTCATTCCCTGAACAGTAAGCGTTGCATCACCATTAAAAGCAGCCGACCAGTTGATGGTAACTTCATGTGCCGTATTGTCGATGGTTCCGGCTTCTTCAGGCATCAAAACCCAATGATACCAGATTGCATCATTTACTTCATCAATCATATAGTTTTCTGACCAGCCGGCACAAACCGGTGACAAGCCTGAAATGCTTCCTGCATCGGCAGGCAAGGGCATAAAGGCGAGTTCCATATCATCAGTCATGTTGTTACCACCACCATAAACAGTAAGGCTCAGCGTAACCATCCCTGCATTCCAATCATCCTGGCTGGGCATATACATAGCATCCATGTTTGTGTTGTCATCAAAAGTTCCTGTACCTGAAGTTTCCCACAACAGCGTTTCAAAATTTTGCGCAGTGGCATTGGTTTCATATTCCATGCCTTCACAAATTTCAGTATCGCTACCGGCGCTGACAGTCATGGTTTCATCAACCATGGCGGGAAGTTCCAGAAAATCGATCCAGCCGCAGTCATCGCCATTTGCCACAGAATAGTCTTTTTCATAAACCCATTTAAAAGTCACCTCACCTGCCTGCACCGGATAGGAAAACTTGGTCCAGCCCAGGTTACCTGCCCATTCATCCATCATGTCGTTATTGATATAAAACTGGAGATAATCATATCCGGCTTCTGATGAAACTTTTGCATAAAATGAAATGGTATCGTTGTTGGCCACCTCAACAGAAAGATGAAGCTCGGAAGTTTGCTGATCTCCTATCTGACCCGATTTAGCTGCATAAGTACCTTCATAAGCTCCTGAGGAGGTGATGGTCCAGTTGGCGTTTCCTCCGAATTCATAAGGGAATTTGCTAAAATCGCCGGTTTCAAAATCATCTACAATCAGTCCTACTTTGGGAAAGAATGTATGCTCAAGCATGTAATCGCCTGCTTCAACCAATAAGGTCAGATCAACGCTGGTTCCAAGCGGTGCAGCTTCATCAACACTGATGTTAAACATGGCTTCAACAGTTTCTCCTGCATCAAGGGTTTCAAGATCAAAACTTGAAATATTTATGGTTACAAATGGATCTGTACTTGAAATATAGGACATGGCATTCAGCGCATCAATCTGGCCATCGTTGGAAATATTGATGTAAATATCCACGGTTTCTCCCGGATCAAGTCCACCGTTTCCATTTCCGGAAGCATCGTTGATGGAGAAATCAGAGGCCATCAATGCTACGCCGTTGGCGGTGATTGTAAAACTGCTTTGCCATGCTTCATCATTGTTGAAAGCCTGGATGTTGATTTTAATTTCTTCGCCTCCCGGCACATTGTTCGCTACATCAAAGGCAAAAGCATCCTCCATTTCGATGATATCTTCGAGGGCAAAATCACCAAAATATTCGGAATTATCTGTTATGGTGAGGTATTCATTGTCGGTAGAAATCTCCACAGTTACGCCACTTACCGGCGACTCGCTGAAGTTGGCCATTGAAAGCGTAAGCAAAATAGCTTCACCGGGATCAACTTCTCCGTTGTTATTACCGCCTGCATCGTTAAGTGAGTGAGCATAATAGCTTGGCCCCGGCATGGATGTGGCATTAACTGCCGCAAGGCAATCAATTCGTCCTGAACCGCTGTTGTTATTTTTACCTGCCTGCAAAACCACGGTAGTTTCTTCGGAGATCTGTGAAATCTGGGCAGGTGAGAGTGTCATGTTTTTTTGAAGCATCAGAGCAATCATGCCAGCATTGGCGGGGGTAGCCATCGAGGTTCCGCTCCATCCGTCAGCATAGCCGGTATTACTGCTGTAATCCAACGATTTGATATTTGAACCCGGGGCTGAAACATCAGGACGGATAAGACCCATTTCAGGACTGTAAGGGTAATCGTTGTATTGGCTAATAGTTGACCAATCCAGCGGGCCACGACTTGAGAAACCCGAAACGGCATCGCTGCTTGTGGTTGAACCCACGCAGATCACTCCTGAAACTCCACCTGTAAGGGTTTGGTCAGGGTGCAGCCATGGTGGAGGACAGTCGCCGGGAGTTCTTACATTGTCAGGAATGGGGTAGGAACTTTGCTGGTCGCCTTCATTGCCTGCAGCTACCGATGCCACAACACCAGCAGCCAAAGCGTTGTCAAAGGTTTGACGCCAAACGGTGCGATTAACACCCCATGAGTGTTGCCATCCTAAAGAAAGACTCATCACATGTGCACCTTGTTCAACGGCAAATTCAGCAGCAGCCCAAACACCACTTTCTGATCCGCCGCCACCTGAATCCAAAACTTTTAAACACATGATGGTAGCCTCTGGTGCAATACCAGTCTGTGATCCGGCGGTTCCATCGCCTGCAACAGTTCCTGAGCAGTGGGTTCCATGACCATGATCATCTTTCGGGTCGTTATCGTTGTTCACAAAATCATAACCATGATTGGGATATTCTGCACTTTCCCAAACATGATCCTGAAGGTCGTAATGATCGTAATTTACACCTGTATCAATTACGGCAACGATCACACCTTCGCCATTGTATCCCAATGCCCATACATCATCGGCATTAATTTTAAGTACATTCCAGGTAATTTCACGATCGCCGGGGTTTCCTTCAACAGTAAAAGCATTCTTGCTTTCGTTGGGGTCGAGCATTACGCGGTATTCGTCATAGTCGATACTGGCAATATCTTGCAGATTTTCCAAAGCCTTGATGGCTTCGGGGGTAGCATAACAATTGATTACGTTGGCAATCCAATAGGTAGTTACTTTTTGAACTGTGCTTGCACGCTGCAATTCATTGAGCTGAGCAACAACACCCTGCTGCGAAAGTGCAGAAAAATCCTTGAGCACCGACACAACATACTCGCGACGGGCTTCACCCACAAGCGATTGTGCCTGACTTATAAGTTTTTGGGAATCGAACTGTTCATGGAGTGTAATGTTGATCCTGATAAAATCATCATTGTTAACCTGCTGCATTTGTTCCTGCAAGTGGCTGGTTATGACTTTACTTGTGGATGCCTGAGCAATAGAATTGATTTGGAATAAAAAAATTATCGCTAAAAAAAGCGTAAAAAGGTTCTTCATGTGTAGTTGGTTTAAAATTTAACAAGTTATTATTAGACTAAAATTTAACAAAAGGTTGCATGTTTTGCAGTTAAAAACATTGCTTAATTTATGTTCAAAATTTCATTGAATACTTTTGAGCAGATAAACACATAAATTATTGATTTGTTTTATGTTGAGGCAATTTAAAAAAAATAAAAATGGCAAGGTGGAAATTAGTTTTACCGGAATTTACGCTTGATGATTTCGAGAAAAAC
>JAIOZV010000125.1 GCA_021740425.1 Bacteroidales bacterium
CGGGAGTGGGTTGAAAGATACAGCAGCAGTAAAATCTATTTTAAAAATGCCTGAATCTATCAAGCCTGATCTGGATAAGCTAAAAAAAATATTGTCATGATTTCTTTTATACTCAACGGAAAGCGGATCGAATATACTGGCGATCCTGAAAGAAGCCTTCTGAAATTTCTGCGACTCGACAATCACTTAACCGCAGTGAAGGATGGTTGTTCGGCACAGTCAGCATGTGGAGCCTGTACAGTTGAAATTGACGGTAAAGCCAGGCTTTCGTGTGTGATGAAAATGAAAAAGTTGCAGGATGCAGTAATTTTTACACCCGAAGGCTTCCCCCAATATGTTTTAGATACCATCGCCAAAGCCTTTGTAAATAAAGGTGCGGTTCAATGTGGTTTTTGTACCCCCGGATTTATCAGCCGCACAAAAGTGCTTTTGCAGGATAAGCCAAATCCCACCATCAGTGAAATTCATCAGGCCTTAAAGCCACATCTTTGCCGGTGCACAGGTTATAAAAAAATCGAAGATGGAATATTATACGCTGCCGGAGCCTTGCGAAATCGCGAAAAGCTGGAAATAACAAAAACCTCAGGGAAGGTCGGTGTATCGCATCCAAAATATGAAGCCTACAATACCGCCATCGGAAACCGGAAATTTGTGGATGATATTTTTTTGGACGGGATGCTTTTTGCTGCGCTCAGGTTCAGTGACCATCCAAGAGCAAGAATTTTAAAAATTCATACTTCAGAAGCTGAAAATCTTCCCGGAGTGCACAGGGTGTTCACTGCAAAGGATATTCCCGGAGAACATTATACCGGACTTATTTTGCAGGATTGGCCGGTGATGCTTGACGAAGGTGAAACCACACATTTTATTGGGGATGTGTTGGCAGGCGTTGTGGCGGATACTGATGAAATTGCCCGCCAGGCTGTTGATCTGATTAAGGTGGAGTATGAAGTTTTGGAGCCCCTTACCGATGTGTTTAAAGCTATCCATGGGGAAAGAATACATCCCGAAAGGCCCAATAATTTTGAGACAACCACCTTCCGTATTGGTGATTTTGAAGAAGTATTTGGAAACTCAAAATACACCTCTCAAGGCCATTACGAAACCCAGCGCATCGAGCACGCATTTATGGAAAAAGAGGCAGCAGTGGCTCTGCCCTATGGCGATGGAGGAATTCAGCTTTTCAGTCAAAGTCAGGGTGTGTATGAGGATCGCCGGCAGCTTGCCATGATTTTGGGCTTGCCGGAGGAAAAAGTGAGAGTAACCCTGGTTCCCAACGGCGGCGGCTTTGGTGGTAAGGAGGATTTGAGCATTCAGGGGCAGACGGCACTATTTGCCTTTTTGATGAAAAAACCTGTAAAACTCACTCTTTCACGCCCCGAATCATTTCGTTTGCACGCCAAGCGCCATCCCGTTTTTATGGATATTCATCTGGCTGCTGATGAATCCGGTAAGTTAAGGGCTTTAAAACTCAGGGCGGTTGGCGATACCGGCGCCTATGCCTCGGTTGGTGCTAAAGTTCTGGAGCGCGTGGCCGGCCATGCTGCCGGAGGTTATTTTATTCCCGTCATCGACATCGAGGCCAAAACGGTTTACACCAACAACATTCCCTCCGGGGCCATGCGGGGTTTCGGAGCCAACCAGGTTTGTTTTGCTTTGGAGGGTTGCATCGATGAAATTTGCACCAAAGCAGGTTTCGACCGCTGGAAATTCCGTTGGGAAAATGCCCTTGTTGATGGCCTTATGACCTCTACAGGCCAGAAGGTTTTTGGGGTTGGAATCAGAGCATGTCTTGAGGCTGTTAAGAATGACTTCTATGCAGGAAAATACGTTGGATTGGCCTGTGCCATTAAAAATTCAGGTGTTGGAAATGGGATGGTTGATGAATCAAAAGTGATTATCGAAATTGTTTCAGAAAGGAAAATTATTCTAAAACATGGCTGGACGGAAATGGGGCAGGGGGTACATAATATGGCTCTTCAAACCTTGTGCGAAGAAACCGGACTGTCTCCGGATATTATTGAGGTTGCCGTTGACACCGAAGCGCAAATCAAAACAGGAATGACTACATCCTCGCGGGCAACAGCATTGGTGGGTCTGGCTGTGATTAATGCGGCAAAAAGTTTAAAATCCGATATCAATAACTTTGGATTGAAAAGACTGGCCGGGAAAAGTTATCGGGGGCAATTTGTGTGTGATTGGACATCCAAACCTGGCTCTGCCGCGGCCAATCCGGTTATTCATTATTCGTACGGCTATGCTGCGCAATTGTGCGTTTTGAACGATGACGGGAGTATCAGGAAAGTCGTTGCGGCGCATGATGGTGGTAAAATCATGAATCCCATGCTTTTCGAAGGGCAGGTTCATGGTGGTGTACACATGGGATTGGGATATGCACTTTCCGAAGATTTGCCCATGAAAGATGGTTTTTTGCTAATTGAAAAAATGCGCGATCTTAAAATTTTACGTGCACACGAAACTCCGGAAATTGTTGTAAAGATGGTGGAGGTAAAAGATCCCGTTGGTCCTTACGGTGCCAAAGGAATCGGGGAAATTGGCCTGGTGCCCACGGCTGCCGCTGTTGCCAATGCTTTTTATGCTTTTGATGGAATTAAAAGGACAAAGCTGCCTTTGAAGAGGGAAGAAGAGCCCAAATAGAAAATCTTGATTTACAGGTAAATTCAGAAGCCGGGTATTGTTTTCAATAAAGCTTAAATTTCGTTGCGTTCAATAAGATAAATGGCCTCTTTGCGCAGCGTTTTATCCAGGGGTTGATGGAGCATGTTTGCTTTCCTGCTGATTTGATCGAACCACTCCGGCGTGTTTTTAATCCTCATCACGGTTTCGGAAACCTTCTTTTCAAAATCATTAAGCCCATTTTGGTTTGCTTCATAAAGGAATCCTGCTGTAGCCTCAATCAACTCTTCAGTTTTAATATGATTTTCCCCGGCTTGCTTTTCTATTTTTTTAAACCATTTAGTATCATTTATAATTTGATTTTTATACTGGTTGATGCCAAGATTTTTCTGATAAATTTCCGGATATTTTGTTTTGAAAACAAAGTTTGCATTGTTTAAAAGCTCGGTTTCAACTGAAACTCCTTTTAGTTTTGCAGATTCCATAATCTGACTTTTCCAAAGTGAGTCTTTGTTGATGGTTTCAATAAAATGCATTGCCCCCCTCCAGGTAAGGTATTCATCAAAATTTTTATTTATAGCAACAAAGCATGCATCATCGAATAATGTTTCCTCATAACTTTTGCCTGATTTTACGGATTTCTCAAGAATCTGGTTTTTCCAGTAATTATCTTTTTGAATATTGTGGCTGTATTGAGAAAGAATATTTCCTGAAAATGAAGCACTATCATAGTTCCAGTATTTTTGAGAAAGCAACTGTGTATGACTTGCCACGCTGTTTATGTATTTGTTTAATCGCTCTTCGCGCTCGTATTCCGGAATGCTGATTAAAGTTAGATAGCATTTATCGAATTGGCCAATTTGATAATAGGAGGTTGATAAATTGACCAGTGATTCAATATTGTTGGGGTCTATTGCCAGAACTCTTTTAAAATTTTTAATGGCTGAATCGAAGTTTTCTGTTTGGGTATAACAATAGGCTAAATTGTTAAGTATGTCAATTTTATTTGGATGTGCATTGTATGCTTCTTCATATTCCTTTATTGCTTCTTCAAATTTTCCAAGTTTTTGATAAGCAAGGCCGGCATACCATTTTACAGGCATCCCGTCGATGTCGATCGTCCTGAATTGGGTTGATATTTCGTGCGCTTCTTGCTGCATGGAGAGCCAGTTCGTTCTCATCTCCAGTTTTCTGCATTCCTTAATTTTTCTTTCCTGTTGCAGCATGGCCACACTGTAAACTATCGAAACGGTGGCTGTGATCAGTATCAAACTAAAAATGGAGTAACGGAAAATTCTGGATACATTTATTTCATTGTTTGTTTTGTAAATTGTGATTATAAAAGCGAGAATAATTGCCAGATAAACCTGATGGTTTATTCTTTCGAGCTGAAAACTGAAAAATGATACCAACAAATATGAAATCATCGCAGATAAAAGAAAAAGTGAAAGTAGTTTATGTTTTGAACTGGTGGCATTGTCGATGATGGCTCTATAAGAAAAAGTGATGGCCTTGAAAAAAATCCAGAGAAAAGCTATCAATCCGAGAATGCCCTTTTCGGACCATACCCAAAGGTAGTCGTTGTGAGGCCTGAGCCAGTTTTGTACATCCTTGTCGAAATGTGTATCCCCAAAATATGTCGGACATTGAATTTTCCAATTGCCGCTGCCAACCCCCAGGGTTGGGTGATCTGAAATCATATCCATTGTAACACCCCAAATTTTAAGCCGGTTGATGTTGGTGGCACTTTTGGGGTCACTGATATTGTTTACCAGCGATGGGATCGAATATGGTTTGTTTTTTTCGCTGGTTAAAATGATTGTTGTAAATATGGAAATAGCAGCAATGCTAATGAGTAAAATTTTTATAAACCGGTGTCTGTCAATTCCAAAATTTTTCCGGAAGGTAAAAACAAAAATCATTGCTGTAATAATGCCTCCGGTGGTTCCAACCCACACCGAACGAGTCCGCAATAAAACAATCATAAAAAAAAGGAGCAGGGTTGTAATAAGGGTTAGATATTTTTTAAAACCATGGTATTTTACAATTCCGTAAACAGTAAAAGGAAGCATCAGCATTAAAGAAATAGCATATTGATTTTTATGCCCCATCAGGCCTTTGATTGCATAAAAAGCTGGTTGTCCGTTATCTAAAATTGCTTTTGAAAAGGCAGAGTTCGCTGCAAGATCATAGAACCCAATGCTGAGTGCAATGAGTGCCGCTATAGTTACGAAAATCGGAATAACATTTACCAGATTCTCCGATTTTTTAATGCAAATAGTCAGCAATAAAAATGTCCATAAAAATGAAATTGTTTTAAAGATATCGTACAAGCCTTCCTTCGTGTTAACTGAAAAAAGCAAGGTAATTGCTGTAATTGAAAGATATATAACGATGGCTATAAAAATTTCGGGGTTTAATTGCAGATTTTGTTTCCTGAGCAAAATGGGTGCAATTATCACGATGATGATATTTAGCACAAGGAGACGGGGCATGAGCACGGGTTCAAGGGTGCTTTGGCTGTAAATCAAAGGCAGGGCAATGATCAAAAGTCCTGCAAAGATTTTCCCCGTTAAAAAATTATTCCTCTCTTCAAGTTCAGGTGATTTTTTTTTTTGGTTTTTCATTTCAATCCTGTGATAATTAAAAAATAACCTGCATGGTCTATGGCGTAAGCAAAGTGTTTTTAATGTTTAGCAAATACCTGCTTTAATCAATTCTGCGGCCATCAATTGCTGCAATTTCAATGCTTCACGGCCTGCACTTTCAGCAAAATCCAATCCTTGTGAGGTGTAAATAATTCCACGCGATGAGTTTACAAGCAGGCCGCATTCTGCATTTATACCATATTTGCAAACTTCCTCCAAACTGCCACCCTGCGCCCCGACTCCGGGAACCAGCAGAAAATGATCGGGTATAATTTTTCTGATATCTGCGAGCATTTCAGCTTTGGTAGCGCCAACAACGTACATCATATTTTCGGGAGAGCCCCAGGTTTTGGAAGTTTCAATTACAGTTTCAAAAAGCTGTTTTCCGGTTTCAAGTTTTTGGGTTTGAAAATCAAAAGCACCCTGATTGGAAGTAAGGGCCAGTAAAATCACCCATTTTTCGGCTATGCTCAAAAAGGGTTTTACCGAATCTCCTCCCATGTAGGGAGCCACCGTGATGGCATCAAAATTCAATCCTCCTTTTTCACCGGATAAAAAAGCCTTTGCGTACCTTTCGGAAGTGTTGCCAATGTCCCCGCGTTTGGCATCAGCAATAGTAAAAATCGACTCTTTAAAATTGTCAAGATAACGGATAGTTTTTTCAAGGCTTTGCCATCCGGTTGCTCCGAGGCTTTCATAAAAGGCAATATTGGGTTTGTAAGCCACGGCAAATTGATGGGTAGCATCGATAATTTGCTTGTTGAACTCAAAAACCGGATCATCGGAATTTAAAAGATGAGGAGGGATTTTCTGTAAATCGGTGTCAAGCCCGATGCATAAAAAGGATTTTTTTTGCCGGATTAAGGCATTCAATTCTGCTTTAGTCATGATCAAAAATTTTGGTTCACAAAAGTACTATTTCAAACTTTTAATTTTCTTTTAATCTTTAGTAGCTTTTTTGTGAACCATTTAAATCCAATAGTGTTTAATAATTAAATAAAAAAATTAAACAAAATGGTTATAAATGTTCACAGAATCAGGTCGAAAGTTTACAAAAGGAAATCTACCTTGTGGTCGGGATTCTTGTTGTTAGCCAAAATGGTTAGCATTTTGCGAAATCTCTTTTCAATTAAATACAAAAAAAGGATTCCGTCTGCAGTGATAATGTATTAGGGATTAAATAAAAATTTACTGTGTTTCAACTTCAAATATTCCTTTGGCTCATCAGCTTTTATATTTTGGTCAATTTACGCAATCAGCTTTTTTAATTGCATCAGATGAACGATATCTGAGATCACTAAATCAGTTCCCAGATGCTCCAGATTGTAGAAAACATCATAATATTCATTCCTGTCGCCATCCTTCGAAAACATTGAGATCAGTCTTTTGCGGTTTTCATCCATTTCTTCAACTTTTTTATTCGCTTCAATTTCTGATATCTGATATTTTTCCTTCACACGCTTTACCCGCCATTGATGAGAGGCAATGATTTTGACATGCAAGCTCTGTTGATTGTTGCCGATTATTTGAGCTCCGGCTCTGCCCACTATGATTGCGTGCCCTTTCAGTGCAAAGGCACGAACAACTTTTGTTACTGCTTCCCTTACCTTCCAGTCGCTCTGGTAATATTTTGAGGTCATCGACATGAAAAAGTCATCCACTGAGCTTTTTTTATCAAATGCGAAAAGGTATTCGATATTTTTGCTGTTTGTGCGAAGTTCCTTTGCCGATTCGTCCAAAATTTCCTTGCTAATGATATTCCATTTCTCTTTTTGACCGATGGCCAAATGGAAGGTGTTCAGGGTTTGCAACAGTTTTTTATACAAAGGTTTTGCATCACAGCCAAATTCTCTCGACAATGTGACAACCGGCCCGGGTTTTACTGTTGATGAAGAGGTTTTCAGATGCTGCTCTTTCAGGTATTCTTCCAAAAAATTTTTCATGGCTCAGGTGTGTTGGTTTGAGCCCTAAAATTAATGAAAAAAATGGCGCAATGCAAACTATGAGGTATGTGAAAAAAATTATAAAATGGGGCAATGAAAAAAGAGAAGTTCCAACATTTTGTGTGTCGTTTTACTCATTAATCAAACTTAGGCCGTTGCTTACGAGGTTTACCAAATCCTTGTTTTCTTCCTGCTTTTCGATTAAGTATTTTGTGATGGCCTCAGCAATCCCCGAATTTTGCTTTTGTTTTTTGCTTATCTCCAATATTTCCATTGGGAGCAGCCATTCGTCCGGGTAATGTTTTTTCAAGGTGTCCCAGATGGCCGGAAGCAAGTGATGAAACCCTGATTTTTCCCTTATGTCGCGTACTTGCCTGTAAAGATCATGCAAATTTTTTGACGATTCTGAATGAATTATTTTGTGTGTTTTTTCTTTTGGAACAGGAAATTCAAGTCCGAAAGCCTCTGCATCAGCGGGGCCTGTGTAAACAGATTCGATGCGCTGCCCCACAGCCATATCAAATTTGCCCCACGAAGGTTCAAATAATGTCCTGTCCTCAAATTTTACAAGGCAGTTTGTGAATGTAAAAAGAAGGTTTTTGTCTTCTTTTCTAAGAATGTTTTCAAGTTTTCCTTTCAGGATGATTCCCGATTCAAACTCAACCAGGCAATCTTCTTCTTCCACTATGCCAATTTCAATTAGCTCATTCACCGACAATAGCTCGGGTGGGATTTCCGATTTTTTTAAATTTCCAACGGGAGCTCCAAAACCATCTCTATGGTAGTTTTTGCCATGTCCTGGCAGTTCAGTTCCACTATGACTGAGTTGTGTAGGCGATGAAGTTTTTATAAAAGCCAGACGCTCACATGAAAGAAGGGCATCAGAAAAAATTCCTGAAACCTGCAAACCCGAAGAAAAAACGCAGGTAGCCACATTTTCGGATTCAATGGCTTTTTGTATTCCGTATAATCCTCCACGCCTAAGCGCCATGCGATCTGCAAACTGGTTGAGTACCGTGGTGAGATATTCAAAATCAGGAGTTACAAAAAGCTGTGGCTGACGATTGGTGATGTCGAAATTATAATTCACCGCATCAATCGAATAGGGCAATTTTTCCACATCATCTTTTAAACAACTAAAACTCTCACCGATAGACGAAAGCAGCCCGGCACCATAAATTTTGGGTTTGTACAAATCACCCACCAGGCCGTATTCAACTGTCCACCAATGCAAATTTCTGATCAGTGACATTTCCGATGGTCCCCCGATATTTTGCCCAATGATCTCCAGCGTTTTTTCTGCTTTTTCAATATCGGCTTTTGAAGAATATGGGTCAGCTTTCAAAATGGAAAGGTAACGAATGGCTTCATATTGAGCATAATCTTTGGCCGATGAAAGTGCTTTCGAGCCAATTTCACCAAACACGCGGAGGTATTCTGCATAATCGGGGTTGGCAATAATGGGTGCGTGCCCTGCAGCTTCATGGATGATATCGGGTGCAGGCGTATATTCAATTTGGTTGATAGGACGAATGTCGGCAGCAATTACCAAAACTTTGTATGCCTGAAATTCCATGAATGCAGCGGGTGGGATAAATCCGTCAACGGCAACAGCAGCCCAGCCAATTTCCTTAAGAATCCTGTTCATGCCATACATGTGGGGAATTCGTTCGATACCTATGCCTGTTTTTTGCAGCCCTTCAAGATAGGAACCATGAGCAACCCTGCTCAGGTATTTTACGTTTTGGCGCATAACGTAGCGCCATACTGCATGGTCCTGCTCTGTATAATCATTGTAAGGCTGATCGATAACCAAACTCATCAGGTGTTTAGGTAATTTATCCAACACTTTATTCATCTCCATAATATTGCCTTTCTTAGTTGAAATTCTCATAATCTTTGCCCAAAAGTAGGGTTTTGGAACCAGCGGTTTGTCTTAGAATTTTTTATTTTAGAAAATTTAACTGTGTTTTTTTAAGATATTCTTAAAGTTTCCTGATCCCATCAATTTCACAATCTACCCTGAAACAAGACAGCCTGAGCGAAACCCTGAGGCGAGCATCCCGGGCCCCTATGATTTCATTGTCAGATAAATTCCGGATAAGCAAAAACCTGTCATCGGGCAATTCCTGACAAAGGGCAAACTTTAGTCATTCTATTCTTTTCCTTTTCAAATCCCTTAGCTACTTTTGCCGGCAAATATTAATGGCAAACATTTTAAAATTAAGAATTTAGAATATGAAAAAACTGATCGAATGTGTTCCGAATTTCAGCGAAGGCAACGATATGGGTATCATCAGGCAAATTACCGATGAAATTGAAACTGTGGAAGGTGTAAAACTTCTTGATGTTGATCCCGGGAAAGCCACCAACAGAACGGTAGTAACCATTGTGGGTACACCCGATGAAGTGATTGAGGCAGCTTTTAAAGCGGTAAAAAAAGCTTCACAAGTCATCGACATGACCAGGCATAAAGGGGAGCACCCCCGTATGGGTGCTACTGATGTTTGTCCTTTGGTTCCGGTTGCAAACATCACTATGGAAGAAACCGTTGAATATGCCCGCAAACTGGCGAAGCGCATTGGCGAAGAATTGGAAATACCGGTTTATTGCTATGAAAATGCTGCATTTACCCCTGTCCGTCGCAACCTGGCAACTTGTCGTTCGGGAGAATATGAAGGCCTTCCCGAAAAGCTTGTAAAACCCGAATGGAAACCGGATTTTGGCCCTGCAAAATTTAATGCACGCAGTGGAGCCACTGCCGTAGGAGCACGGGACTTTTTGGTTGCATACAACATTAATTTAAATACAACTTCTACACGCAGAGCCAATAGTATTGCCTTTGATATTCGTGAGAGAGGCCGCGTAAAACGGGAAGGTGATCCCATTACCGGAAAAATTGTTCTGGATGAAAAAGGTAACAAAGTAAATATTCCCGGATCGTTAAAAGCTGTGAAAGGAATAGGCTGGTACATCGAAGAATATGGCATTGCACAAATATCTTTAAATCTCACCAATATCAGCATTACCCCTGTGCATGTAGCATTTGAAGAGGCTTCAAAAAAAGCTGCCGAACGCGGTATTCGTGTTACAGGATCGGAGCTTGTGGGTTTGATTCCTCTAAAAGCAATGCTTGAAGCAGGGAAATATTTTCTTAAAAAGCAAAACAGGTCGGTGGGTGTGTCGCAGTCAGAACTGATAAAAATTGCAGTAAAATCTCTTGGTCTCGATGATTTGAAACCTTTTAAACCTGAAGAAAAAATTATAGAATTCATGATAGCTGACGATAACAGCAAGAAGCTGGTGGACATGAACCTCTCTGCTTTTGCTGACGAAACTGCATCAGAATCGCCTGCACCGGGTGGTGGCTCAATATCAGCCTATGTGGGAGTTTTGGGTATTTCGCTTGGCATAATGGTAGCTAATCTTTCATCCCATAAGCGTGGATGGGATGATCATTGGGAAACATTTTCGGATTGGGCTGAAAAAGGCCAGACGATTAAGGATGAATTGTTGCATTTGGTGGATGAAGATACAAAAGCATTTAATAAAATAATGGATGCTTTTGGATTGCCCAAAGGCAGTGAAAGCGAAAAGACTTTGCGAAAACAAGCCATTCAGGAAGCCTCAAAATATGCCATGGAAGTCCCTTTCAGGGTGATGCAAAAGGCTTTTGATTCGATGGATGTGATGAAAGCCATGGCTGAAACCGGAAACCCAAATTCAGTGTCCGATGCTGGTGTAGGAGCATTATGCGCCAGGACTGCCGTGCGGGGTGCTTTTATGAATGTAAGAATCAATGCCTCAGGTGTTGATGATAAAGTATTTGTAAACGAACTCCTTCAAAAGGGCGCTGATCTGGAGAAAAGAGCCAAGGAATTGGAAGTTGAAATTGTTAAAATTGTAGATCAAAAGATTGGATAAAGATTTAGCGATTAAAGTACAAAACCCGGAAAAAGTTCAGCTTGACCGGGTTTTGTTTTTTTGGAAAAAGAATTAACCGTTTTTTAAATAGTCCTGTTTGCTTGGAGTTGAGTTATGTTTTTTTTGTTTTTTTTATGGCATACCAGGTAAAGAGTACAATGGATGCAACAGAAAGCAAAATGGCAACAATGGCGTAAACTGAACAATAGTGAGCTCCCACACCTCCCACAAAGCATGAAGTTGCCCCGAAAAGCACCAGTATCAGGTAATCAGCAAATAAAATTAGCGGTAAAATGAACAGGCATTTGCAAGTTTTTGGGTTCATATCTTAAGATTTTAAATGTATATATTTAGATTTAAACATTACTGCAAATTTAATCATGCGGCTTGCACATTGTCAAATATGTGGATGTGATTGATTAGTCAATGTAATGTGATATTAGTCACACGTTATTTTAATTTGGTTATTTTTGTCAGACCAAAAAAACTAAAGCATGAAGCCGGACAATACACCAAATTCCAAACGTATTGAAAAATGTATGCAGTGCAAGGATAGGTTTTGCGCTGTATCATCATTAACAGAAGATCAGCTTGCTGACCTCCATGATAATTTCAGGGAAGTTGAATTGCGAAGTGGAGAGCACATTTCCCACCAGGGTTCATTAACGTCCCATATTGTTTATCTCCGAAAAGGTTTGGTGATGGAGTATAAGAAACTGGAAAATGGCCATGATCAAATTGTACAAATCATCAAAGGCCGCACTTATCTTGGCCTTCATTCGCTTTTTGGCGACCGTGAAAATAACTATTCATACAAGGCGCTCGAAGATGTAAAAGTATGTTTTATTGATATCAATACCTTTAAAGGACTTGTTAAAACCAATGGAGATTTTGGATATGAAATATTGGTTTCGCTAAGCAAGGATAGTCTGAACAGCCATCATCGCTTTCTCAATATCAATGCTAAACAAACTTTTGGCAAAGTTGCTGATGTTTTATTGTATTTTGCAAATGTAATATACAATAGCAACCATTTTGAATTACCGCTTAAGCGTAATGAGTTGGGCAGCCTGATTGGCATTACCCGCGAGAGTACCACTCGTGCACTGATCAAATTTCAAAACGAAGGGATAAT
>JAIOZV010000126.1 GCA_021740425.1 Bacteroidales bacterium
CCTTCAGGCCAGATTGATTGGGATGCCATTTATCAAAATAACCTAAATCACTCTGATACAGCAACGCTGGCAAGTGGCGAAAAGGTTACAGGATTTTCGAAGAATGTGCAAACCGATTTTCTTGCCAGCCATCAGTGGGGCGGTCTTTTGTCGAGGCTTGAATTTAGAAAGGATGAGCATTTTAAATATACCTTAGGCATTCATCTGAGGTATTTCAAATCGAAACTTCAGGAAAAAATTCGTGACCTGCTCGGCGGTGAGTTTTTTATTGATGACTATATCTGGGCTGTTGATGGCCTTGCAGGCCGCAATGAAATAAAAACCGTGGGTGATATCATAAAAGTTGACAATGGTGCAGTAAATCCTTCATCGAGCATTTTCGGACAAATGGAATACGAAAACGGAAATACCAATGCCTTTGTCAGCGGAACATTCACCAATGTTTGGTATCTGCGTTACGACAATTACAACTATGTAAGCGATACCAAAAGTGATGTTTTACTCAAAACCGGCTTTGACCTGAAAGCCGGAGTGAATCAAAAAATTGGAGAAAATCACAACCTTTTCGCCAATGCCGGATACTTTTCAAGGGCTCCCTATTTTAAATATGTTTTTGCAAGTTTTACCAATGTGCCCACAAAGGATCTGGCCAACGAAAAAGTGAAGGCCGCTGAAATAGGCTACGGTTATACTGGAAGTGTCACTCGGTTTAGGGTGAATTATTATTATACCTACTGGGAAGACAAGAGTTTTCTTTCAAATGAATACATTCAGCTTGAAGATCAAACACAAACCAGGGCTTTTGTTACCGGACTTGATGCACTTCATACAGGCCTTGAAGCCGAGATCGAACACAGTTTTAGTGAAGTATTGAGCCTGGGTGGAATTTTATCAGTGGGCAACTGGCAATGGAAAAATGATGTTTCGGCAACGCTTTTCAATGATAACAACACCCCTGTGGACACTGTGAATGTTTTTGCCGACGGCTTGTATGTTGGTGGAGCTCCCCAATTCCAGGCAGGCCTTTTCGGAAATCTTCGTATTTTAAAAACCCTGATGCTTTCGGCCAACTGGGTATATTATGATAATATCTATGCAGCCTTTGATCCTTCAGGAAGAAGCAACCCTGAGGATAAAGCCCAATCCTATCAAATACCCTCTTATTCCATTGTTGATTTGCATGTGTATTACCCCTTTGAATTTATTGGCAAACCCGCTATGCTGAACCTGAGTTGTTATAATGCATTAAACTCAGAGCATATCATTCGTGGTGAGGACGGAGTAAACCACGATCTGGAAAGTTTTAGTGGATTTTGGGGCTTTGGCCGGACATTTAATATGATGTTAAAACTAAGTTTTTAATCCGGATCGCTTCAACACGTTTTATTCTTCGCTGAATGGCCTCAGCCTTTGCTGCGCAATGACAAATATTGCAATGCCTTATCTGCTTTTTTTCCTTGATTTTATGTGCATTTTCTGTTATGGTAAATGCTTGCTGCAATGGTTTGAGGCGTTTAAAATTCATTCCTATCTTAGTTGTAACATGGCGATTTGGATGCATTGGCTTTGCAAAAAATTAACAATAAATTAAATTCCAAAAATCATTTTTGCATGGATTAGAAACATACTTTCGCGGCACATTTAAAAGCCTGTATGGCGGGGGAAAATTGTTAATAAATAGTTAAAAAAAATATTAATTTTTCCATGATTCAATAACTTAATGTTTAATTTGGCGGGCTATTTTTTGAGTTTTTAATCTATTTTGTTTTTAATCTAATAATTTTATCATTAAAACATTAAACACTAAAACTTCAATGAACATGAAACAGAATTTACTTAGTTTGATTACTGCATTTGCGTTATTGTTTTTTACGCAGGCAGCATTTTCACAAGGCTCCACAACTTCCGGTATGAATGGGCGTATTGTTGGAACGAATAGCGAATCCTTACCTGGTGCTACTGTTGTTGCAATAGATGTTCCTACGGGATCGCAGTATGGAACCGTTACTGATCTGGATGGCTATTTTCGTTTGCCCAATATGAACGTTGGCGGCCCTTACAAGGTTACTGTTACATTTGTTGGGTATGAGCCTTTTGTAAAAGAAAACATCTACTTGCAACTTGGTCAAACCCTTAAGTTGGATGTAAACCTCAGTGAGCAGGCACAAGCACTTGAGGGTATTGAAATCGTTGCTCAGAAAAACGACATTTTTGATGGTAACCGCACAGGTGCTGAAACTTTTGTAAGTAATGCTGACATCCAGAAAATGCCAACAATCGACAGAAGTATTGCCGACTTTGCCAGGGTAACTCCCCAGGCCAAAGTATCATCAAACGGAGCTATTTCGATGGCCGGTATGAACAACAGATACAACGCTATTTCAATTGACGGTGCCGTAAATAATGATGTATTTGGCCTTGCAGCTCAGGGAACAAATGGTGGCCAGACCGGTGCAACTCCGATTTCGCTTGATGCCATCGACCAGTTCCAGATTGTACTGGCTCCCTACGATGTGCGTCAGGGTGGATTTACAGGTGCAAGTATTAATGCAGTAACCCGCAGGGGTACCAACGAATTTGAAGGATCAGCATATTATTTGTTCCGCAACCAGGGATTGGCAGGCAAAACCCCGGGTTTAATCGAAACTGATGATCCTCAAAAACTTGCTGATTTTACTGCAAAAACCTACGGTTTCCGTTTGGGCGGACCAATCATCAAAAACAAATTGTTTTTCTTTATTAATGCAGAATTCCAGAGGGACGAAACTCCAAAACCATTTAGCTTCAGCGAATATACAGGTGATTCTGATGAAGCTGCACTGCAGGCTTTTGCTGACAAACTGCGCAATGATTATGGCTATGATGCCGGGGGATACCTGGATAAAACCCAGTTGCTCGAAAGCGATAAATTCCTTGCACGCCTCGACTGGAACATAAACAAAACACATAAATTGATGTTCCGTCACAGCTATGTAAAAAGCATCTCAACCTCACCTTATTCATCCACAAAAACGGCCATCAACTTTGCAAACAATGGTGTTTATTTCCCAAGTAAAACCAATTCAACCGCACTTGAATTGAAGAGCAACTGGAACAATTTCTCAAACAGCCTTATTGTTGGTTACACAACTGTTCGTGACGACCGCGATCCGATCGGGGATAATTTTCCCAATCTCATGATTTTTGACGGTGCCGGAACCATTTATGCCGGTTCAGAACCTTACTCGACAGGAAACCAGTTGGATCAGGATATTTTCACTTTTACTGATAATTTCTCCTTGTACAAAGGAGCACATACCCTTACTTTTGGTGTAAACGTTGAAATGAGTCATTCATACAACCTTTTTATGCGTAAAGCCTATGGTGAATATCGTTACCTGTCGCTGAATGATTTTATGAACAATGCTACCACCCCTGCTTACCAATACGAAAGAGGTTATTCACTGCTTGACGATGTAGTTGGTGACGGCTCAAAAGCTGCTGCTGATTTCAATACCATGCAGGCAGGTTTTTATATCCAGGACGACTGGCAGGTTAACGATAAATTGAAGGTTACCGCAGGTATAAGATTCGACATTCCTGTTTATCTTACAGAACCGGATGCCGGAAAATATCAGTCTGCATGGGATGATTTCAATACAAACACAATTACTGCCATCGAGGCTGCCGGTTTAGATACCTATGGTGCACAGGCAGGCAAAATGCCAAAATCATCATTGATGTTTAATCCCCGATTAGGATTTAACTACGATGTAAAAGGTGATCAGACCACACAATTGCGTGGGGGGCTTGGTTTATTCACCAGCCGGTTACCTTTGGTATGGCCAGGTGGAGCTTACACAAACAATGGTGTAACCATTGGTGGTGTTTACCACAGAAGTTCCTGGGGTATCCCCATCGAATTCCGTTCACAATGGGATAATCAATATACAGCAACGGATTTTGGTGCCGAAGATGCAGTGCCTTCAGGACAAATGGACTTGTTTGCCGAAGATTTCAAACTGCCTCAAATTTTACGTGCAAGTGTTGCCGTGGATCAGAAACTGCCCTGGGGTCTTGTTGGAACCGTTGAAGCCATGTACAGCAAAACCCTCAATAACGTACTCTATTATAACCTGAACCAGCCTGTTGCTACTTCAAACCTTACAGGTGGACCTGACACACGTCCGATGTATCCCGGCGGAACCATTGATTCCAAATACACACGTATTATTCTTGGAACCAATACCAATGAAGGTTATTCCTACAATTTCACAGCTCAGTTGTTGAAACAATTTGATAAAGGCTTTACAGGTAGCTTAGCCTATACTTTTGGCCGTTCGATGTCACTCAATGATGGAACATCATCACAAAACTCTTCGCAATGGAGATATATGGAAAATGTTAATGGTTTGAATAAGCTGGATCTTAGCTATTCAGATTTTGATATGGGTTCACGTTTGATGGCTTTTGTATCATACCGCGCTGAATATGCAAATTATTTTGCTTCTACATTTGGATTTTACTACAACGGCCAGTCAGGTCAGCGTTTCTCCTATGTTTACAACGACAATGGCAACCTGAATGGTGAAGGTGAAAACCCCGGTAACCTGATTTGGATTCCAAATGATGCCAATGAGATTAATCTTGTGGATATTGTTGATGGAGAAGGAAATGTTACTACTGCTGCCGATCAGTGGAATAAACTGAACAGCTTTATCGAAAGTGATAAATACCTGAATGATAATCGTGGCGGTTATGCCGAAAGAAATGGTGCCCGTTTACCATTCGAGAGCATCATCGACTTTAAATTTATCCAGGATTTCTACATGAATGTAAACGGTAAAAAACATACACTGCAATTTACCTTCGACATCTTCAACTTTACAAACCTGTTGAATTCAGAATGGGGTGCTCGTCGTTATATTACAAACGATGCTTTCCAACTCATCAAATTTGCAGGGTTTGAAGAAGATGGTACAACACCTACGTTCAACTATACCGGATCAAGCGATGTTGAAGATATTTTCAACATCAGCGATTCAGGAATCAATAGTTCAAGATGGCAGGGTCAAATTGGCCTCCGCTATATTTTTAACTAAGCAATTGTTTTGAATATTTAAAAAGAGGTTCGGCGACGAGCCTCTTTTTTTATTTATTTTTGGCCCCATTATCAAAAACAAAATTTAATGAAAAAAATATCTTTTGGAATTTCAGTGTTTTTTATTTCACTTTCTTTATTTTTCACATCCTGTTCTGAAGAGAAAAAAGCTGATCAGCCCTACCTTGTGGTACTTTCGATGGATGGTTTCAGGTGGGATTATCCAGATAAAGCTGAAACTCCCAATCTTGATAGATTACTCAAACAAGGCGTTAAAGCAGAAAGAATGATTTCCTCCTTCCCAACCAAAACTTTTCCCAACCATTACACCATGGCCACCGGACTTTACCCTGATCATCATGGTATTGTGCTGAATAGCTTTTACGACCCGGTTGAGGACAGGTATTATTCTACCCATGATCGCAATCTGGTTGGGGACGGAAGTTTTTATGGCGGAGAACCTATATGGAATACCGCCGAAAAACAAGGACTGAAAGCTGCCACACTTTTCTGGGTTGGCTCGGAGGCTGATGTGCAGGGTATGAGGCCATCAATCTGGAAAAAGTATGAACACAGCATGCCTTACGCAAACAGGATTGATACTGTGATTTCCTGGTTGCAAAAACCTGCCGGATTCAGGCCTCATTTAATTATGTGGTATTACGATCAACCGGATGGTGATGGTCACGACTTTGGCCCCGACAGCCCTGAAATTCAATATACAGTTCAATATCTCGATTCCCTGCTGGGGGTTTTTATCGATAAACTTTCTGCTTTGCCTATTGCTGACAAAATAAATTTTATTGTTACCTCCGATCATGGAATGTGCGATCTTTCTGATGACAGGGTAGTGATGCTTGATGATTTTATCGACACAGCATGGCTTGCCGAAGTGCAGGGGAACAACCCCGTATGGACCATTCAGGCGAAGGATGGATTTGATGATGAAATTGCCGAAGGCCTAGCCAAAGCAGGGCATATCAAATGGTGGCCTTCCTCAGAAATACCTAAAAGGCTTAATTATGGCTCAAACCCGCGCACCCTCGATTTTGTGGTTGTTGCCGATAGTTCATGGAGCCTTTTTTATATCGAGAAAGGAAGTTACCTTGGTGGAACTCACGGCTTTGATAATGCCAATACCGACATGCATGCCATCTTTTATGCAAGCGGACCTGCATTTAAAAGTGATGGATTCGTTAATCCGGTTTTCCGGAATGTGTCACTTTATCCCTTGATGTGCAAAATTTTGAATCTTAACCCGGCTCCCAACGATGGAAATCTGGAAGAAGTAAGGGAGATGTTGAAGTAGGAAATGATGGAATAGTGGAGGAATGGAGTGATGAGTAGTGAGTAATGGAGTGATGAGTAGTGAGTGGTGAGTAGTGAGTGGTGAGTAGTGAGTGGTGAGTGGTGAGTGGTGAGTGGTGAGTGGAGAAATACTGATTCATGACAGAGACTTGGAAACGTACGAAGTACTTCCCAACGTCAATTAAAATATCCGATAACAAATAACTCAATAACCCAATAACCCAATAACAAATAACAAATAACCCAATAACCCATAACTCATCTTGAAAAATTACAAACTAATACTTGCATCCAAATCCCCCAGACGTAAAGAGCTCCTTGCCGGCATGGGTTTTGAATTTGAAATTCGAACAAAACCGGTACAAGAGAATTTTCCCGGGGAGCTCACCAAAGAGCAAGTAGCGGTGTATTTGTGCGAAAAGAAAGCGAAGGCATTTTCGGAAGATGAAATTTCAGCAAACGAAATAATCATTACTGCCGACACCATTGTATGTCTTAACGATCAAATATTGAACAAACCGGGCGACCACATCCATGCCATCGAAATGCTCACGGCGCTTTCAGGAAAAATGCACGAAGTGATTACAGGCGTTTGCCTTCGCAGGAAATCAACAATGCATTCATTTTTTGTGTCCACAAATGTGTTTTTTAAAAACCTTAGCACTTTAGAAATTGAGTTTTATGTAAATCACTACCGACCTTTTGATAAAGCCGGCGCTTATGGAATCCAGGAATGGATCGGCTACATCGGCATCGAAAAAATTGAAGGCTCCTATTTTAATGTGGTTGGATTGCCGACCGCTCGGCTTAATGAGGAGCTATCGAAATTGATGGATGGTGACAATTAGCGCGTTGGTTTAAATTTTGCCAAAGCGCTTTCGCTGATTGCCACACAAATCTGTTTAAAATGGTTGGTATTTTAATGTGATGGCTCATACTCCTATCGCATTCACCCATTTATTCCAAAAGTGTTCCGGATTTCCAGGTTCTGTTGTTCACCTTAAAAAATGAAATCATCTCTTTAAGGTTTTCGGCCTGGCCGGTTAATTGCTCCGAACTTGAAGCCAGTTCTTCGGCTGCTGCTGCATTTGCCTGGATAATATCATTTAATTGCCGGATTGCCTGGTTTATTTCTGAAATTCCCGACGATTGCTCCAGGCTTGCTGCATTTATTTCTTCGAGCAATTGGCTGGTTTCCTTGATATGCGGTGTTGTGGCTTTAAGCAATTCGCCCGATTTTTCAGCAATCAGGATACTCGACTGAGAAATTTTTTCGATATCACGGGCTGCATCCCGGCTACGTTCGGCCAAAACTTTTACTTCGGAGGCCACGGCGGCAAATCCCTTTCCATGAATCCCGGCTCTGGCGGCCTCAACGGCAGCATTCAATGCAAGCAAATTTGTGGTTCTTGAAATGTCATTGATGATGTTTATTTTCTGAATAATTTCCCTGATCGAAACCACGGTACTCTGCACGGCATCATTTCCTTCTTCGATTTCCATTTTGGCATTTTGTGCCAGTTTGCCTGTTTTTTTTGTGTTTTCGATATTATTTCCAACCATACTGCTGATTTCCTGGATTGAGGAGGCTACTTCTTCGGAAGCGGCTGCCTGCTGATTGGCGCCATTTGAAATATCCTGCGAAGAATGGCTGATTTGGAAACTTACTCCGGCAAATTGTTCTGCAACATTTTTTACGGTAGTAATAGCTTCTGACAACTTTTGCTGCATTTTTCTCAGACTGTCAGCAATTTTACCAAATTCATCTTTACTATAAATGTCGATATTTTGGGTAAAGTCTCCATCGCTCAAATTTTCGACTGCCCGGATGGTTTTGTGAAAAGGCAATCTGATGTATTTTAAATTGATAAAAATTAATAATACAAATACCGAAAGTGTACAGAGCGTGATCAGGATATTTACAGTGATTAGTTTTCCCGATTCCATTTGCATCCAATCAGAAAGATCGTAGGTACAATAAAAAACTCCGACCGGATTGTCAGCAAAGTCCAAAACAGGAAAAGTTGTAATAACCTTGTCATTTTCTATGGTCATAAAAGTGCCACTTTTACCCCGATTAATGAAATCGGGCATGTAGTCCGAAATGTTCATATTTCCTGTTTGATCCCATAAAATGAATGATCCGATCTTTGGTTTAGAATTGTTGTCCCAGCTAATTTTGCCTGTTTGCTCTTCGATAAAAATACTCACAGTATTTTGGGCTTCCATTTCCAGATTTTTGAGCACATCTTCGAGATTGTAAAAATTTTCCACAGATCCAATCACAACACCATTTTTTATTATCGGGCTGATGCCGCGAATCACCAGACCCCCTCTGCCAATTTCAATCCCGCTGACGCTGCGTCCGGTACGCGATACTTTTAGCACGCTGTTTCTGAACGATGACAGGTCATCTCCTCCATCGCCATCACCCTCGGGACGCCATTCACGAAGTAAGCTCGTTGCAGGTGCTTTATGAAAATGTATTCTCATTTCATTACCTTCAAAAGTATTTACCCGCAAGGCATCAAATTGATTTTTAAGATGCGCTCTTAAATATTTTCGCGCTGCAGATTCGTCAGCCATTTCGTAGGCTGATTGCACTGCTTCCTCGTTGGCGATAAGCGAAGCAATCACTTTTGCAAATTCTGAAATTTGTGCTATTTCGTCAGTCAGATTTTTCCTTATTTTTTCGCTATTGTACAAAGCCTTTTCATCCTTGCGCAGGTCAACCCTTTTGCTGGCATAAAATGAAATGGTACCAATGATGGCAAGCATAACAATTGCTGTGGGAATCAGGAATTTATTTCTGATGGAAAGGTTTGATATTATTTTCATCTTTTTTGGTTTGGTGTTGAGCCCTTAAAATAAAAGGTTGCTGGTTTTGAATTCAGGCAGTTTTGCCTTGCAAAGTTGAATGTAAAAATAGCTTAAATCTTTTATCTGAAAAATGGAAGCGCTTTTTTTATGATGGATTGCATTCCTTTATCTTTCGATGCAAAAGTTAATGAACCGGTATTTTTTCAAAAGAAAGATTTTTCCTGATCCGGTTTTGAGCAGAATCAGACATCCAGGATTAACTTGCTGAAAAAAGATTCAATCCGTTGGACTTATAGCTATCTGATTTTTTTTATAAGCGAACAGGCTGTTTTGAGATTTCTGCCTGAATGAGCGAACCAAACTGGATTATGTTTGTTTGAACGGTCGTGATGAATGAAAATAAAAAGGCATTTGCTGAAAACCTGTACCTAATTCTAACTGCATTATTTATAGCATCTCTGGTAACGAGCAATTTAATATTTCAAAAATTTTTCTCGTGGAATCCTTTTGGATGGTATGAATTTCAGTTGTCAGTTGGTATAATTGCCTATCCTGTAACCTTTTTAATTACTGACATTATTTCGGAAGTTTATGGGCGTAAAAGAGCCAACCGCGTGGTTTTGGCAGGGTTGTTTGCCAGCATATTTATGCTGTTGATAATTATTGTTTCGTCAGAGGCAACAGCCACTGAATGGTCGCCGGTAGGAGATGCCGAATTTAAAAGAGTTTTTGGTTTCACATTTATTGCTGTGGCTGCATCAATGGCTGCCTACCTGCTGGCGCAATATGTGGATGTGCAGATTTTTCATTTCTGGAAAAGGTTAACCAAAGGCAAGCATTTGTGGTTGCGCAACAATGCTTCAACTTTCCTTTCGCAATTCATCGATACTTTTACAATTCTCATCTTACTCTGCGGTTTTCAAATTATCGAATGGAAGCTTTTTTGGCCTTTGCTCATCAATGGATTTCTTTTCAAAGTATTGTTTGCAATAGCCGATACACCGGTTATTTATTTGATGATTTGGCTGATAAGGCGAAAACTGGGACTCGAAGGCTACGGAGCTGAAGTGGAAATGTAGTTATGTGAATTGAGGGATTTGATATTTTCTCAATAGGCAGTCGGCAGTTTGCAGTTTGCAGTTTGCAGTAGCAAGTCGGCAGCAACCGGAAAATCCTCCTTGCACTACTTGTGTGAAATCATCTTTTCGATGATCAAAATATTGTGGTTGCTTTCGTGACGGTATTCCACCCTGTCCATCATTTTCTTTACGAAAAAGATACCAAGCCCGCCTATCTCACGCTCCTCGATTGATTTGTCCATATCATTTGGATCCTGGTGTTCAAGTGGGTTAAAAGCTATCGCATCGTCAACAATGGTTAGTTTTAATACTTCCGATTCATAGCTGGCGGAAATTTCAATTGTGTGGTTCTTATCATCGCGAAAGCCGTAATTTATAATGTTGGATACAATTTCCTCCATGGCAAGATTTACTTTGTGCATTTCGGCAAAACCAATGTTCCATTCTTCGCACAGTTGTTCAATAAAATTTTCCACTTTGTGAATTTCATCTATCCGGTTTTCTATGTTGAGATGTTTATCTTCTTTTTTATTCATGACTTTATCCAGGTAATAAGTTAGTATTAAAATAGTGATATCGTCTGATTGCTCAGCACCTTCAGTAAATTTCCGGGTTTCGTTTAAAAGGGTATTGGTTATTTCACGAGGTGATTTGTTGGTGCCCATGTTTTGCAACATGGTTTCGAGAGATTTTTCACCAAGCAAATTTTGTTGGATATCCATGGCCTCCGGAATACCATCTGTATAAAGCACGAGGGTTTCGGTTTTGTTAATTTTAATTTTTCCTGATTTGTATTTTATTGTGTCAAAAAGTCCCAGTGCGGTTCCGTGGGTTTGAGCCAGTTTTTCGATGGTGGCATCACTTCTTAAGATATAAGGATAGTTATGCCCTGCATTGCAAAAATCTATTTCGCCGTTTTCGAGATTGATGATTCCCAGAAAAAAAGTTACGAACATTGCATTTTCGTTGTCGATACACAAAGCCTGGTTGATATCGCTTACAATTTGAGATACTGATCTTCCTGCAACAGCTTTAGCGCGAAAAAGTGTACGGGTTATGGCCATGAAAAGTGAGGCTGGTACGCCCTTTCCCGAAACATCGCCAATGGCAAAAGCCAGGTTTTTATCGTCAAGAAAAAAGAAATCGTATAAATCGCCACCCACTTCTCTGGCCGGGTCGAGTATTGCAAAAAGATCCACATCGTCACGATCAGGAAAGGGAGGGAATATTTTTGGTATAATGCCTTGCTGAATATCGTGGGCTATTTTTAGTTCACTTTCCATTTTGTTTTTGGCCGCGGTGGTTTCTTCAAGGTTCAGAATGTATTTTTTAAGCTCTTTTTTCATGGCCTCAAATGAGTGGGTCAGCATCCCGATTTCGTCTTTTGTTTTGATGGGGGGAAGTATAGCATCAAAGTTTCCCTGGCCAATATCCACGGCTGCAAGGGCAAGTTCCTTGATAGGGCGTGTAAATTTTTTCGAAATAAGTGTGATGGTGATGAATGTGATGATGATTCCACCTATCCCCAGAACCAGCAACAAAATGAAAAGTGAATGCAGGTCTGCAAAGAGTTCCTTTTTCGGGAATACGATTCCGAGCGACCAATTATTGATAGGAAGCCTGGTGTAATAAAGCATGGTGTTTTCTCCGCCAAACAAAGTTTTGTAATCCACAAAATTGGTTTTGCCCTCAATCATATCATTGCCGATTTCAGCAAGATCGGGTCGCTTGAAAGTAGCTGCAAGCGAAAAAATACTTTCATGCATAATCAGCGAATCCAATGGATGTGTTATAAATCTTCCATCTTTGGAGATTAAAAATGCGTACCCGTTTTTAATGATTTCGATGCTGTCGATCAGGCTGTTTAGCCAACTAAGGTCGATATCTACCGTGATAATCCCATCGAAAATTCACTTGCCATTTGCCTGTTTGT
>JAIOZV010000127.1 GCA_021740425.1 Bacteroidales bacterium
CATAAATCACATTTCCCCGAACTACATGGGGTTCGTACTCTTCCATTTCTTCTACGGTGCATTTGTGTTTGGCCAGGTCTTCAACAGTTGCAAAGCGTTGAACTTTTTGGGCAACCAAATCGCCGTAAGGCATTGGATGACGAACAGCAACTACTTTCAGGCCTTTTTCCATGAGCAATTCGATAACGCGGCGCGAGGTCTGGCTTTTTCCGCAACCTGTGCGAACAGCACCCACAGCAATAACAGGCTTTGTGCTTTTCACCATTGTGTCTTTTGGACCCAACAGGATGAAGTTGGCTCCGGCGGCATTAACGATGGCACTAACTGCCATAACGCGCTGATAAGGAACATCGCTGTATGAAAACACGCAATCGTCCACTTTTAAATCTTTGATCAGTTTAGGGAGGTCTTCTTCTGCGTAAATTGGGATACCGTCCGGGTATAAATCGCCGGCTAATTCAGCCGGGTACTTCCTTCCGTCGATATCGGGAATCTGTGCGGCAGTAAATGCCACCACGTTGTAAGATTCATTTCCACGATAATAGGTGTTAAAATTGTGGAAATCTCTTCCCGCAGCACCAATAATAATTACATTTTTCTTCATAATTATTTTTCCCTTGTTTAGTATTTTATATTGTGCTTTTTATTAAGCGGTGCAAAATTAAGGCTTTAAACCTATCAGCCAAATCTTTGGAAATATGTTTTTTAACAAAACCTTGCAGTTGTGTTATATTTATAACAGGCAAGAATGTTATTTTTTTGTTAAAAATTGCCGGTCAGCCTTTTCAATCCCTTACTTTATTAACGCCCTCAAATTTAATCAACTATAGCTAATTTTCAATAGTTATTATTGTTGGTTATCGTGAAGAAATTTTGCAGTGCATCAAGCCATTTCTTCGATTTCAATTTGTTTGTAAAATAAATTTTTACTTTTAATGCCTTCTTAGCTGATCATAAACGGGGAATTTATGATTGTTCAATCTATTCACATGAAATCATTTACTAAGAGTGATTTAAATAAAATCAGGTATTAACTAAATCTAAATCTTATGAAACAATTCTTACTTTTATTTTTAATGGTAGGTTTTCTGGCTTTAACGCTAACAGTATCTGCCCAGGATGAACCGATTTCTCCCACGCTAACCGGTGTTGGAGAGTATCATGGATTAAGCACACCGCTTAGAGACATCCCACCAATGACTGATGCTGAATTTCAGGAATTGGTTAAGAAAGGAGAACGTAAACTCCTTAATCAAAAAATCAGGGAAAGGCAATATCCATTTGCTGAAACAGCTTTGCCACAGGGACCTGACCAGCTTTGGCAAAAAGCTATGGGTGAAACTCCCAACCCAAAAGCACCTATTGTGAATTTTAGCGGGCAGAATTCTCCCTACTATCCACCGGATTGTAATGGGGCTGTGGGGCCAAATCACTACATGCAAACCATCAACACGGTTTATGCCATTTACAATAAATCGGGAGGCCTTGTTGCCGGACCCACAAATATGAATCAGTTGTTCAGTGGGGTTACAGGATCGCAATACAACGACGGCGACCCGATAGTGCTCTACGATGAGCAGGCCGATCGCTGGCTGGCGGCGGAATTTTCGATCAGCGGCTCCAACGACTATATGCTGATTGCAGTTTCTGCTACAAACGACCCAACCGGAAGCTGGCATAAATACTCATTTGATGTTGCTGATATGCCCGATTATGAAAAATTTGGAATTTGGCAGGATGGTTATTACATGGGAACAAACAATTCATCAGGCAACGATATTTATGTTTTCGAACGGAGTAAAATGCTGGTGGGTGCCACCGCTCAAATGGTGGGCTTTAACAATGCCTGGCGCCCATCAACCATCGATGGGTTTATGTGTGTGCCACCGGTTGATAATGACGGGGCTTTTGCACCTGCAGGTTCTCCCGGGTTGTTCATCACCATCAACGATGACGCCATTGGTGGAGGAAGTGACCAATTGTGGATTTATGAACTCGATGTAAATTGGTCTTCAACTTCAAGCTCAACATTTACGCGCGTTCAGCAATTGGCAGTTTCTCCATTCGACAGTAATTTCGGGAATAACTGGGACAACATCAAACAGCCAGGTACCACCCGCGAACTGGATGCCATCCCCATGGTAATAATGAACCGCCCGCAGTACCGTAACTTTGGATCTTACCAAAGCCTTGTTTGCTGTCATACTGTAGATGTGGATGCTACTGATCATGCAGGTATTCGTTGGTACGAACTGCGTAAAACCACCGGAACATGGTATGTGAGGCAATCAGGAACCTATGCTCCCGATTCTCATTCCAGATGGATGGGTAGCATTGTGCTTAACGGAACAGGTGAACTGGGAATGGGTTATTCTGTTTCCAGCACAAGCGTATATCCGGGAATCAGATACACCGGACAATCGGCCTCTGCCTATGCTGCTGCTTCCGGTTTGCTGGATGTTGAGGAAGGCATTATTCAAAACGGATCAAGTTCACAAACTGGTGCAAACCGCTGGGGTGATTATGCCAATATTTCAATCGACCCGAACGATGACCACACCTTTTGGTTTACATCAGAATATGGGGGTAGCAGGCAAACAAAAATTGCTGCTTTCGAATTTGCTCCACCACCATTGGCTGCTGAGTTTTCAGGAACCCCTACCAATATTTGTCCAGGTGATGCTGTGAATTTTACGGATATGTCAACAGGTTCTCCCACATCATGGAACTGGAGTTTCCCGGGAGGAAGTCCCTCTTCTTTCAATGGTCAGACACCACCTGCGATTACTTACAATACTCCCGGAACGTACAATGTAACACTTACAGTCGGTGATGGCAGCAGTACTGACCCTGAAACCAAAACAGGCTATATTACAGTGGCCAACCTTACAGCTAATTTTTCGGCTTCGCCAACCAATGTTACCATTGGAAATACTGTAAATTTTACTGATCTCACATCCTGTAATCCTACTTCATGGAGTTGGTCGTTTCCGGGAGGAACACCTTCAACATCCACAGCACAAAATCCTGTGGTTACTTACAATACTTTAGGAACTTATGAGGTAACTCTGGTTGCATCTGACGGAACCAACAGTGATCCGGAAACAAAAACAGGCTATATTACCGTGAGTGAAGTTCAGTTGAATTATTGTACTTCGCAAGGTAATAATTCCTCCTACGAATGGATTGGGCAGGTAGTTTTTGATGCTTTTACAAACACTTCCGGAGCTTCTGGCTACACTGATTTTACAAACCTCACCGTTGACATGACCGCCGGTGCAGATGTAAACGTCTCATTAACACCTCAGTTTTCAGGATCAACCTATGTTGAATTCTGGAAGGTTTGGATTGATTATAACAAAAACGGCGACTTTTTAGATGCAGGCGAAGAAGTATTTGCCCCTGCTTCAAGTTCAACCACTGTTTCGGGTTCATTTACGGTTAGTGCTTCAGCATCTGGAACAACTCGGATGCGTGTTTCCATGAAATGGAATGCTGCCCAAACTGCCTGTGAAGTTTTCAGCTACGGCGAGGTAGAAGATTACACAGTTAACTTTGGTTCGCTTTCGCCTCCGGTGGCAAATTTTGCTGCAAATGCTACGACCGTCATCGAAGGTAATAGTGTTCAATTTACCGATCTTTCAACCAATGCCCCGACCTCCTGGACCTGGAGTTTTGCTGGTGGCACGCCGGGCAGCAGTTCAAGCCAAAACCCTGTTGTGACCTACAACACTGCGGGGACTTACACAGTATCTCTCACTGCAACCAATGCAGCAGGAAGTGATTTGGAAACAAAAACTGCTTACATCAATGTTGTTGCACTACCCTCATGTGCCAACCTTGTTTCGCCGGCCAATGCGGCAACCGGGGTGGCGCTATCCACAAATTTAAACTGGGATCAGGCTGCTGATGCCACGGGATATACATTGTATTTTGGAACAAACAATCCTCCAACCAACATCAATAATGGAACAAATCTGGGGAACGTGACTTCATTCAACCCACCCGCAAATCTAAATTATAATACGATTTATTACTGGCGGGTGATTCCTTACAATGCCAATGGTTCGGCAAGCGGTTGCGCGGTTTGGTCGTTTACCACCGAAATTGAAGTTTTGCCAGCACCCGATTGCACCACACCGGTATCTCCGCTTAACGGAGCGACAAGTGTAGCAGCAGGAACCATGCTGGAATGGGATGCAGTAACAAACGCCAATAATTATACTTTGTATTTCGGAACGAACAATCCTCCCACCAACATCGTGAATGGCTCAAACCTGGGTAATGTTACCTTCTACAGCCCGGTCGGAAACCTCAATTACAACACAAACTATTACTGGTCGGTGGTTCCCTCAGCAACAGGGGGCTCAGCTTCGGGGTGTGCAGTTTGGTCGTTTACCACCGAAGAAGAACCCACAGGGCCTGTTCAGTTGCTGTTTACCGATTTTGAATCGGGGTTTGGTTTATGGACTTCCGGTGGCAGCGATTGTTTGCTTTACACCAGCGGAACTTATGCCGCCGGAGGAAACAATGCCGGCGACATTCAGGATAACAGCGGAGTTGCTTCATCATTTTACCTTACCAATGGCATTGATGTTCATTCGCCGGGCTATGTGCAGATTGACATTAGTTTTGATTTTGTAATGATTAGTATGGAAACCAATGAAGATTTTTGGGTGCAATATTATAATGGCAGCACATGGAGCACTGTTGCCACTTATGCTCAGGGCAGTAGCTATCAGAATGGGATTTTCTACAATGAGTCCTTAACCCTGTTTGAATCAGAATATAATTTCCCAACCAACATGAACATCAGATTTATGTGCGATGCCAGCGGAAATGCCGATGATGTTTATATTGATAACATCAGCATTACAGCAGTGGCAACATTAGCCCCACCTGAATGTGCTGTACCTCTATCACCTGCGGATGCATCAACAGATGTGAGCATTTCTGCAAATCTTGAATGGGATGCAGCCCCGAATGCAACCGGCTATATGTTGTTTTTTGGTTCAAATAATCCACCCACAAATATTGTGAATGGCGTTGACCTCGGAGATGTTTTAAGTTTCAACCCTGCATCCGATCTGCTCAATAACACTGCATATTACTGGCAAATTATACCCTACAATAATGAAGGGCCAGCAAGTGGTTGCAGCGTTTGGTCATTTACAACCGAAGCCGTTACTTCAATTTTTGATGAACTTAGTTTTACTGATTTTGAAAGCGGATTTAGTATATGGACAGATGGCGGTGGTGATTGTGCCCTCTACACAAGCGGATCTTATGCTTCCGAAGGCAATAATGCTGCCGATATTCAGGATAACTCAGGTGTGGCTTCATCATTTTATCTGACCAATGGCGTGGATGTTCACACGCCGGGCTACGTGCAGATTGATGTTGAATTTGATTTTTATGCCGTGAGTATGGATGGCCCGGCTGAGGATTTTTGGGTTCAGTATTTCGATGGCTCAGTATGGCATACGGTAGCGTCGTATGCGCAATCCACCGACTTTCAAAACAATGTTTTTTATACCGCAAAAATCAATATTTTCGAATCAGACTATAATTTCCCGACAGGAATGAAGATCAGATTTATGTGTGATGCAAGTGGAAATGTGGATGATATTTACATTGATCAGATCAGAATTTCGGCGGGAACACAAACCAGCCCTGATGAATTTTTTGTAGCTAAATCCTCAGGAAGCAAAACACTTTTTGTGGAGGAAGCTGGCGATAGCGAGAGCATTCATGTGTTTCCCAACCCGACCCACAACATCCTTAACATTAACATCAGCACCGGCGAAACTGCGCAATTCTTTGTTTTCGATATGAACGGTAAGCTGATTTACAAGGCGGCAATGGCCGAACACTATGCTTTGGATATGAATGATTTTGAGAATGGCATGTACATCCTCAATGTGATCACCGAAAATGAAAATTACACACAAAAGATCATCAAAAGATAAGCTTTTGTAATTTGTTAAAATGAAAAAGGTGGATCAGACTTAATTTGTAATAAGTTTTGATTCACCTTTTTACTTTTTTTTTTGAATTAGTCAATAGCATGCTTGCTGCTTCACCAAAATTTGCATTTTTTATTTTAGAACGCGGATGACGCGGATTAGGCTGATTTACACGGATCAGTGTCAATTCAAATCATCAGCGTAATCAGCGTTGTAATATGCAAAAACAATCACAGAAAATTTTAAGAGTAATTACAAGAAATGAAATTCACTTACTTTGATAATAAAATGGTTCTTTTTATTATCGAATTTTATAATTGGATAGTTGAAATTTATAGTTAACCGGGTACCTCAATATTTATTAATTCCCGGCTAAGCCAATTCAGGTGAAGGCTTCAGAGAACTGCGGCCTCCTTTTTGTCATAATTTCCTGTCAAAGAAATCTTCTCACATTCTCCTTTCATCCGACTTAAAAGCACCCCGGGCATGCAAAATCCATTTGCTCCGGTCGAGCGGGTTTACGCCTTTATATGCTCTTATCATACCTTCATTATCACCACAGGCTTCATATCCATGAAACGAAAATCTGGCCTGACCTTTTCCAGACGACATCGAACCGAGTTTTATGCCGTAGTCGAGTGAAGTGGCCGCCGGAACCTTGCCTTTTAATTCAAAATTTCCATTTTCAAAACTTGGTGAGTCGAATGTGCCACGCATTTTATGCAAATCACCGGCAACCTTTCCCAATAGTTCTTCGGGGGCAACAATGGTAAAACTCAGCATGGGCTCGAGCAGCGTTGTTCCGATTTTTAACAATCCGTTCATCAGAGCCATGGGGGTGGCAATAATGAAGTCGCCAGGCCGCGAATGTATTTCATGGTCTTCGCCATCGATGAGTGTTATTATTGCATCGGTAACTTCCCACCCTTTAATGCCCTGGGCAAGTGCACTTTGGATGCAGGTTTTTATCTCATTTTGATACTTTTGCTTTATTTTATCCACACTTACCCTCGATTCGTAGCTTATGCCCGATCCCCGCTCAGCGGGTTCAATGGCAAAAGTGCACACTGCCCAGCAGGGCTTTGGCATGGTATAGCTGGCATGGCCAATGCCTTTTCCAGAGGGGGTTTCTTTATAAATTATTGTAGGCTGACCGAATCTCACCGGCAGCCCGAATCTCTGCAAAATCATACTTTCCAGAATTTCCATCTGGATTTTGCCCATCAAATCGATGTGTAGTTCCTTCTCATTCCTGTACCATCGCATATTTAGTTTCGGATCTTCCAGGTACAGGGTTTCCAGAGCCTGGGCTAATTGTACAAAATCTTCTTCGTTTTCAGGGATTACCTGAACCGTCATCATGGGCACCTGCACATTAGCCCGTGCCGGAATTTTATGATCACTTCCGAGAATGTCTCCTGAATTTGCGTTTGCCAAACCACTAACGATGCCAATATCTCCACTTTCTAATGCCACCATATCTTTGAGTTTTCCTGTCAGCGATTTTTTAATCTGGGCAATTTTTTCCTGTTGACCTGATTTTTGATTTAATATCAAATCTCTCACCCTGATTTCACCATCAAAAACCCGAACGTGAGCCAGTCTGCCCATAGTTTGGTCGTGTTCAATTTTGTAAACCAATGCCGAAAGTTTTCCGGATGATTCCCCGGGGTTCGGAAAAAACTCAATGATGGCATCCAGTAGTTCAGTGATTCCGATGCCACTTTTTGCTACACCGCAATAAACCGGAAATAGCTGGTTCGACTGTGTAAAAAATTTGATTTTAGCACGAATGGTTTGTGTGGATATTCTCATACCTTCCAACCAGACTTCCAGGAGTTCCTCATCAAGTTCAGCGAGGTTTTCCATCGAATATTCATAAAATGAAGCTACTTCCGGGATGTTATTACTAACACACACATTTTGAATTTCAGCCAGATTTGTTCCTTCGTTACGCGGGCAATACATCAAAAAAACCGGAATGTGGAATTCCTTTTCGATTGCCCGTACAACATTTTCAAAATTTGCTCCTTGCCTGTCAATTTTATTTATAAAAAATAATACAGGAATATTTCGGGTGTTCAGTGCTTGCCAAAGAGCGTAAGTGTGTGCCTGAAGCCCTTCAACAGCCGAGATTACAAGTATTGCTCCATCCATTATTTGCAGTGAACGCTCCACCTCGGCTGAAAAATCGGTGTGACCTGGAGTGTCGATAAGGTTGATCAAATAATCGTTCCATAAAAATGACATGTCGGATGAACGAACCGATACACCTCTTTCTTTTTCAACTTTCAGGTTGTCAGATACTGTGGTTCCGTGGTTTACATCACCAGGCTTTTTAATGGCTCCTCCCAAAAAAAGCAAATGTTCGCTTATGGTTGTTTTTCCTGCATCAACATGGGATAAAATCCCTATATTCCTGATTTTCCTTGTCATTAAATGCCTGTTTTTACCTGCAAAGATATCTACTTCAAGTTATTATTGTTGAGTTCCCCGAAAGAGTTGCAGGCTCCTGGATTACTCTGTTCCTCAAAAAAAACTGCTTATCGGGCCTTGATAAAAATACCGCTCAAGGGCTGAAATTATTGAGAAATAGTATTTTTGCAAACAAATATTAAAACCTCTTTCAAATGAAAAATATGGCATTTTTAAATCTCATTTTGATGGCAGGATTATTTTTTTCGGGATGTAAAAGCGATTCAGATGTCAAGCCCACACCCAATCCGGTGCCAGTCAACTATACCGTGTTTTATTCGCTGAGTATTTTTGGAGGATATGATAGCCTTGAATTGTCATATTTTGAAGCCAATAATATGAAACGAACCGATTCGAGTCCAAAAATTCCCTGGGAGGAAACTTTTTACAATTATCTCGCAATCGATTCGGTTGCTTTAAAGGTAAGTTTTTTGCCCTTGCCAAACAGAACCCTTACGTATGAGTACGAAATAAATATAACCAGGGGATCGGAGTATATCAATGGGACTAGTTTTTCTGCAACCATCGAAACCGGTGAGAATCCTGAGTCCGTTCTTATCAATTTTGCCACCACAGCAAATTAATGCACCCGTTAAAACCCTGCGAATAGATTTGGAAGATCATTAGTTTTTTGTCCGCAAGATTCAAATCATTGCATTTTACCTTTGAAGCTTTTATGAGCCTGGAATTCCTGATCCGGTAAATCATTGTTAACGTTGTCATTTTATAATAGAATCAGGATAGAAATTTATTTTATCCAATGCAACAAAGAGCATTTATTGATGATTTTGCAGCCTGCAAAATCAACTTTTGAATTCCATTTAAGAGGCATGGGATTTCTGTTTTCATTTAATAAATTCGTTTTTCAAAAAGGACTTTGGGAAAAATTGAATTCTGAAAAAGCAAGTTATTAAATTTATTAACATCATTTTGACGGGGTATGGTATTTTTATCATCTTTGTAATCGATGATGATTAAATTGGATAGGGTTTGCAGAATTAAATATTTATTAAACAAACATGATTAATCTGAATTTTTTTGGTGTCAGGTTGCAATGCCGATACCATTCAGCTATTTTGAATTTTTCTAAGTTTTTGAATTCTTTTTGTTTGAAAACATTCAGGCAATTTTTTGCAGATAAATATTCAGGTACTCTTTTACGAAATATTTTCCCATCCAATACTACCGTAATTCCGGTATTAATTGATAAATACTTTATTGCTTTAAAATGAAATATTTGAAAATAGTATAAATTAAAAATGAAAGCCATGAAATTTTTTACACTTGTTTTAACAATTCAAATTTGCCTTTTTGGGCTTTTTTCACAGAGCACAAAAGCACACGAAGTGGAACCCTCTACCGGATTTTTTCCTGAGAATTCTATTCATGGGCAATCTCCTTCTGAAATGCCAACTTTTTTGGTAAATGAGGATGATGCGACAGTTAGTCCATCGCAGGCATCACCGCTACAGGAAGTAATTTGCCCTAACAATATTTTTGTTTGTTGCAACGAGCCGGCATTTACACTTACCGGAGCTACTCCGGCTGGTGGTACTTACTTTTTGAACAATACCCCGGTCACTGAATTTGTTCCGGATTGTGGGAACACAGGAACATTTGAAATTAAGTACATCTATTCAAATCCATTTACAGGTTTTACGGATTCATGCTTTTTTAATATAAAGGTGTTTCCGTTTGCAGAGCTTATTTGCCCGGAAGATATTATTGTCTGCTGTGATGAGCCAACCTTTAATGTTACTGGCGCAGCGCCAACCGGCGGGATTTACTATTTGAATGATGCCCCGATTACTACATTTACCCCTGATTGCGAGAACACCGGGGATTTTGAAATAAAATTTGTATTTACCAACCCATTTTGGGGTTGTTCTGATTCTTGTTTTTTTAATATTACCGTATTGCCTCTCCCTGAAGTAACTTGTCCTGATGATATCGTGGTTTGTTGCAACGAAGAGCCTTTCCCGCTGAGCGGTGCAATCCCCGATGGTGGTATTTATTTGTTGAATGGAAATGCGATAAGTGAATTTGCACCGGATTGCGACAACGTGGGTGTTTTTAATATTACTTATTTGTATGCTGATCCAGCTACAGGATGCGAAAATACCTGTGATTTTACCATTACGGTGAATGCTTTGCCCGAGCTCACTTGTCCGGATGATCTTTCGGTTTGCTGTGATGCTGAACCCTTCGTATTAACAGGTGCCTCGCCCGAAGGCGGAATTTATTATCTGGATGGAGTTGCAATTACTACTTTCACTCCCGAATGTGACAATTTGGGTGATTTTGAAATCAGCTACATTTATACAGATCCGCTAAATGGCTGTCAAAACTCATGCAATTTTACAATCTCAGTAATTGCATTACCTGAGGTTTCTTGTCCTGAAAATATTGTGGTTTGCTGTGAAGATGATCCCTTTGAATTGTCGGGAGCAACACCTCCGGGCGGTGTATATTATCTCAATGGAAATCCCGCAACAACATTTACGCCCGATTGCGACAATATCGGTGATTTTCAGATTACCTATACTTACGTTGATGCAGAAACGTCCTGTCAGGCTTCATGTGGGTTTACCATTTCGGTAGTTCCTATGCCGGAGGTCACTTGTCCTGATGATTTTGTAGTTTGTTGCGATGCTGAGCCAGTGCTTCTTACAGGCGGTTTGCCTGAAGGAGGCGTTTATACCGGCGAGGGCGTTACGATAGTTGACAACGAATATTTTTTCACGCCCGATTGTGGTATTACCGGATCGAATGAAATTATCTATACCTATACCGATATGAACAATTGTAGCGGTACCTGTAGTTTCAGTATTGAAGTGTTTCCCGCTGCTCAAATCAACATAATACCTGACGACACACTGCTTTGTGGAATGACTCCCATGAATTTTGCAGGATTGGTTGAGGCGTCAGATTATGGAACCGTGATTTGGCTCAACATCAACGGAACGGGATCCTTTGATAATGATCAGATACTTGAACCGGTTTATTATCCATCGCAGATTGATATTATGCTTGGCTGCATCAACTTGTCCGTTTCGGTGTCATCAATGGATCCCTGTACAAATAGTTATTCAGACAATATACAAATTTGCTTCCAGGCACCACCTGATGTTAATGCAGGATCTGATGCCTCGGTTTGTGAAGATGAGAATTATTTTCTTGAAGATGCAAGTGCCGGAAACTATACAGGTTTGCTCTGGGCATCTTCGGGGAACGGAACTTTTGATAATGAAACCCTGATAAATCCAACCTACTTTCCTGATGTTACAGACTACAACACTGTTGTTGAACTTTGCCTTACAGCACAACCTGTCGATCCTTGTGAGTTGGCCGTAACTGATTGCATGGAATTGAGTGTTTTTGAATTTCCTGAACCTGTTTGCCCGGAAAATTTCTCTGTTTGTTGTGATTCGGAGCCGGTTCTGCTCAATTTTGCTGAGCCACAGGGTGGAGAATATTCAGGTACAGGTGTAACTTTCCTAAATGGTGAGTTTTATTTTACGCCGGATTGTGCAAGTACCGGTGATTTCCAAATATCATATACATATACAGTTGGGGGTGATTGTTCAGGAACATGTAGTTTCATGATCACAGTTAATCCGATTCCTGAAGTTGTATGTCCTGAATCATTTGATGTTTGTTGTAATGCTGAACCCCAGCTATTGGAAAATGCAAATCCTGAGGGTGGCATCTATGCAGGTGTTGGGGTCATCTTAGTTGGGAACGATTACTTTTTTGCCC
>JAIOZV010000128.1 GCA_021740425.1 Bacteroidales bacterium
CAACAATGTAGGACAAATCGTTGCCACCGAAAATGGATTATGTACTTTTGAGCCGATAGTCGTAAACGGTTTTACTTCCCGCAATTCACTCAAGCTGATATCTTTCAGCGGGCAATTAATCCAGGATGTTGATCCGCCTTTGTTTTCATCGTTTGCGGTATTCCGTGTTTCTATGGTTGCAAGCCCTTCGCATATTGCGCTTTTTACGAGAAATGCCAACAACAACACAAGTCATATTTTGTTGGTTTACGATCATGATTTGAACCTCGCTGTCTCGAAGGTTATTGATGGTGGAGCACAATATTATGTACCAGGGCATATCGCAGCCAATGGTGACGATTTGTTTATTACTCAGGTTCACAATACCAATATGGTTTTTGATGGAGCTCTTGAACTGCCATTTTTAGGAACAAATCAAAATTTTTATTTAGCCGATTTCAGCAGCTCAGCGATAACCGGTTTTTCTGATGTCAATATTGATGATTCAAATATCAGTATTTATCCCAATCCTGCCTCTGACTTCTTTATTATCAGTGATGAATCAGGAAGTAAAGGAAATACTTTGGTGGAAATAACAAATGTTTCAGGGACAACAATTCAATCAAGATATTTCAACAATGGCGAAAACAGGATTGACTTAGCCGGTATGACATCAGGTTTGTATTTTGTGAAACTCTATTTGGAAGAAAATCCGAGCCAACCTGTCATCCGTAAGTTGATGGTGAAATAGTCAGGCTGCGAATCATTTGGAAATTCAAAAACTACTGACTGCGCCATAGTTGAATGCTAAAAGTAAACGAAAAAAGGAAGACTAATCTCAGGAAGGCTTCATTTGAAAATCCGTACGCGGGAGTTCATTTTTCTCTGATCAGTTCCCTTAAAACTACCGAAGCACAAAAGCAGCCAAATACTGCCGGCATGTAGGAAATTGTTCCTACAGTTGATTTTTTGTTTTGCTCACCCTCGACCAGTATTTTTCGCTCTTTGTCAACAGGCTCGGGCGAAAATACCGCTGTAAACCCAGAACGGATACCAAATTTTTGAAGACGTTTGCGGATATAAAATGCCAGTTTGCAGCCATGCGTTTTGGAAATATCATCTGCTTCAATCAGCGCCGGATTAAATTTGCCGCCGGCTCCCATGGAACTTACAAGTTTCAGATTGTTTTTTAGAGCTTCGATGATGAAAAATACTTTTGGTGATAGCGTATCGATGGCATCCACAACATAGTCGTATTTATTATCCAGAATGGCATCGATGCGTTCATTTTTTAAATACTCCTGCACTACAATCAATTCCACATCGGGATTGATATCACGAAGTCGTTGAGCCATGAGCTCTGCTTTTGGCTTACCTTCGGTACTTTTCAGTGCAAGCAGTTGCCTGTTGCGATTGCCGGTCGCTACCAAATCGCCATCGATAATGGTAAGTTTTCCAATGCCGGCCCGGCCAAGCATTTCGGCGGCATAAGCCCCCACACCGCCCAAACCTGCCACAAGCACATGCTTGCTGCGTAAAAGCACGATTTTTTCAGGCCCGATCAATTGTTCAGTCCTGCTATTCCAGCCATCAGTGTTCATATTAATTTCCCAAAACAGTTCAAAAAATTATGATGAATTATTTTTTTCAGTTCATCAACATTGATTTCCATTAAAAGTGCTGCCTGATGGTAGATTTCTCCAATGCTGTATTCGGATTCATCTGTTTCCAGAAATATATTTACTTTGGGAAGCATTTTGAAAATAGCGGCAGCATTTTTTTTGGGCTTCATCAAATCCCCGCCAAATGAAAGATAAAAGCCATGCCTGATCAACGACCCGGCGGTTTGAAGATTTCCACCAAAGCCGTGGAATATCATGTTCAAATTCACTTTCAGGTTTTTATAAATTTCCACAACATCGGGATAGGCTCTTACGCAGTGAACGATGATTGGTTTTTTGATGTCCTGAGCTATCAGAAGGTGTTTTTCAAAAACAGTTTTCTGCACATCCATAGGTGTATCAACTGCCCGGTCGAGACCCGTTTCTCCAATGGCGATAATATCTTTGTTTTTTAATGATTGTTCAAGATTCGCAAGGCCGGTTTTAACTTTTTCGGACGAGATATGCCAGGGGTGCAAGCCCATCGAGTAGAATGTGTTTTTGCGCGAAGCAGGCATTTTATCATCTTCTGCAAAGAGGTTGATAACAGAAACGCAGGGTTCTTCTGATGCGTTCCGGTGGTGATGCGTATGAATATCTATAAAAGGTATGTTTGTCACATTCAGTAAATTTTTGCAAAGCTAAAAATTACCGTTTTGAATGGGAGAAATTTTAGTAATACTGTTTTATGGGCGGACACTAATAAGCCTCAAACCTGAAAAACTCTCCGTCATCGTAGGCCTTTTCGCCGAACCACCAGCCGGCATTTCCTTTTTTTGGGATGATCACGCCTTTGTATAGAATTTCCTGTTCAATGTAGCTTCCAAAATTGTAATAGCTGAATTCTTTGATACCGCCCGGATTCCCCCATCTTTTCAAAAAGATTTCCCTGAGCGATCCATCGTTGCCAATTTTGAGATGTACTGGGTGTTCTTCACGATGGATTTTCCAGTTGACCGAGATTTCATTTTCTGAGATAACCTCCCACTCCATTTTTGGATGGATGAGCAAATGAGGAAAAAATATGCCCTCCATTTTGGCCCGGCCCTCCGCTGATCTTGAAACATCGTCACCATCGGCTTTCATTACATTCAAAATATTGAAAAGTTTCCAGTTCATTGCTCCTTGATTATAAAGAAAGAAATCAAAACCTTTTACTGGAATGATTCCCATTTTAACATTTGCTTTCCATAAAAATCCCCGGAATGGATTTGTGAAAAGTGTCGATTTAAAATATGACCAGTTAACAAGTTTGATGATGCCTTTTAAACGGATTTCGCCGAATGTGTTGTCGGGAATACCGTTTGGCAGATGGTATCTCAAATACCTGCTCACTGGTTCAGGGTATGTTTTGAGCAGTTCCATCTTATCAAAATCTGGTTTGCTGTTTACCTTCAGTTCAGAAATTATCCTTTCGATATCCATTTGTGCTTTTTTGTTTAATGTGGATACAATAATACACATTCTGATAAAAAAAGCCCCATGATGTTTCATGGGGCTTTTGAGCATTTTAAGATTAAATTTACTTTTTAATGAGTTGTTCAACAATCATTTTATCGTTGGTTTTGATTTTGATAAGATAGACACCATTTTCAAAATGAGAAATGTTGAAGATGCTCTCGTGTGAGGTAAGCATTGCAGTTAGCATTATTTGTCCCTGGACAGAATATATTGTAATTTCCACACTTCCATCCTGCACCGGACAAATTACATTGAGTTCATCTTTTGCCGGGTTTGGATAAATTTCGAGTCCCCTGATTTCATCAGCCGCCAGGCCTGTGGGGCTGCCCTTGAATGATTTAATTCCGGAGAATCCGTTTTCGGTATATTTTCCGTTGCTGAAATCCATGGATTTATCAAAAACCGGATAAACTTCCCTTTCGATGTTCTGTCCTTCAAGAATTTTGAATGTGATGGTTTCACCATCCGTCAAACCGTCAATTTCTTCGGTGGTATTGTCGTCTCCGTAAATAACCAACCCGAGGTTTTCACGAATTTCCATTACCTGGCTCATCCCCACACAAAGATTATTGCCGTTAAAAGCGCCGATAACATCGAGGGGGTTCAATTCCTCCAAAGCCTCGCTATAAACTGAGAAGATATGGGGTCTGCCTGTATTTACCGGGCTTTCCCAGAGTGTTGTCGGATTTTCGAATGATTTGTAAGGCATCCTTGCAAGTTGCTTAGGAGTTTTGGGAGGATCGGCAAAAACAAAAGTGTGTTCATCGGTAAGTCTGATCAGATAAGAAATGCCCGGGTACAAGGTTTCGAGGGTGTACAGTCCCCCTGCCGGCCAGTACAATTGTCCGTTGTAAAGATTGTAGGCATAAGCCAGTGGAGCACCTGTAAAAAGTTCGCTGGCCGAAACTTCTTCCATCGATAAAACCGGCAGATAATGTAGTCCGGCACTTAGTGTAATTTCATTGGTGGTTTCCGGTTCGCCAAACATACAATTGTAGTTCAGCTCGGTCATTTTAACCTTATATCCTTTAAAGGTATCCCAGTTTACCAATGTGTTGAAATTAAGAGCCGGCCAAAACACTCCCGTTTCACCAATCAAAATCACCATTTGCCCGAAATAGGTGCTGTTGATCATAGGATCCATGAGCAATTCGATATCTTCAATATCGGGTATCATGTATGAAGAAACGCCACCCCATCCTTCATAAAAATCCATGCACTGGGCTTCATCGGGTTCTACTATGTTGATGAATTCAGTTTTCGACTTGCTGATGGTTTCACCAAGTTTATGCACATCAAGACTTACATCATATTTTCCGGTGTTGGCGTAGTAAATGGTAGGATTCTTTTCCGAGGATTGAGATGGGTCTCCGCCCGGGAAATTCCATTCTGTATCAAACAATTGAAATCCGTCAACCATTGGAAAGAAGGTAACATATTCACCGGTGTTTGCTGTTGGCTTGTTGGCAATAAAATCAACTTCAATATTGGTGAGGGCATAAAGTTCCCAACCGCCTTCGGGATGAAGGTTCATTGCGTTAGCAGATCCGAGGTAGAGTTTTTCTTCGGTGGCTGCCATGGTGCGTATGCCATAATTACGCCTGTTTCCAAGTCCATTCACCGAAACAGGGGTAGCAACGCTATTGGCGTTTCCGATTCTCCAAAGATCGGCACCTTCGAATGGAATGGGTAAATGGAACATGTAAATATCATCAAGGCCAATTTCAATTTTTTCCTCACCATACTCCAGAATCATCATTTCGATAAGCCCGGGTACGATTTCACCAACAAGATAACTCCAGTCCATGGTTCCGATAAAAAGGTTATTATCCCATTGCGACATGGTCCAGGTATAATTGTTAAAGGGGCTGCCAAAGCCCGAAGGGCCGTAAAGTGGTTTGTAGCCTGAGGCATTCGGAACTCTCATCCAGCCTGTGTAGGGGCTGTAAGCCGTAATATATTCTTCGCCATACAATAAATCGATTTCCTCGTTGGGTTCTCCCAAATTGTCGGCTCTGAATATGCTGATTGCCCTTTGGGTATTTACAATTGCGTTGATGATATCTGTGGCTTCAGCTTTTTGATTTTTTTCGCCAAAATAAACTTTCAGGTGTGCCAGTGCTGCCATCATTGGAACATGCATGCTGCCCCAGTACAGTTTGCCATCGAACGATTGGATTGCACCTCCTGCCATCATTCTGGCCATAAGTGGATCTACTTCATAATCGGTAGATTCCCAGAGTATTTCCCATTTAAATTTGTCGGCCTGGGTAAGTCCGCCGGCTTCGATTACCGGACTGTACCAAACACTTGGAAGTCCGCCTGTGGGGGTGCCTAATTCTCCGCCTCCCGGCCAGCACGAAGTAACAAGCCTGCCTTCGTGAATGGTAAATTCGGCAGGTGCTGCATCAATAATGCCTACAACTTCAAATTGGAAAGGATCACCTACATTTCCTGTCCATTTAATCACATAACCGTACATTTCTCCTGAGATTCCGGTATAGGATTCTCCGTCATAAGTAATCCACTTCCTAATGTTATTTATCGGATCACCGAGTACATTTAATATCTGATGGGAACCTAAAAATTCTCCGGTTTCATTGTTAAAGGCAAAAAAGTTAACACCAAAATGGTTTGTTGCAATATTCGGTCCGGCCAGAATAACCAGGTTTCCGATGGTTCCTGCTGATCTCAGACCAAGCGTACTCATAAGTTCCGGAGCATCCTCGAAACTTGGTGTGTATTCAATTCTTTCACCTGCTTCATTGTCCCATTTAAATACGCGTGCAGGGCGCCAGTCGCCCAAAATATCAGGCCATGGCGGACTGAACTGGCTTTCGGCAAATTCGGCGGCAAGCGAAGGTGTTTGAAGTGGTACAGGCATTTGCAGATATGCACCCATAACCAGTTGAAGCACGTTGGGTCCTGTTCCCATCCATGCATTGCCGTCAGCGGCTGTCATTCCCCACACGTATGATTGATTGTGCTTTGCAATGGTGGAGTCTGTGCTATAATGTGTGATGTCAGGATCGTAATTATTCCGTGGATCACCAATTCCGTAGAATGTTTCGTCGGGTTCGTTTTTTGTTACGAGATCAACGTTAAATTCTTTAAGGTCGAAAACGAGGTTGTCCTGTTCAATTTCAATAATTTCCCAGCCTCCCTCAGGTGAAAGGTTCATGGGGTTGGCTGTGCCCAGGTATAAGTTGTCGTCATTGCTGACCATTGTGCGGATACCATAATTTAGGTAGTTTCCGGCACCATTGATATCAACAGGCAGAGCAAAACTATTTGAAGAAGGAAAGCGGAAAAGGTCAGCACCAAAGAAATAGGTTGGAAGAGAATATCCGCCAAAATCCTTCATATTGGCTTCCCCATCTTTTAATGGCAATGAAAATGCCTGCCCGATGAGTCCTGAGGCCAAATCGCTTAAAAGAAAACTCCAGTCCATGGTTCCCAGAAAGAGCTCATTTTTGTACGTTTCCATTGTCCAGGTGTAATTGTTAAAAAGATTCCAAATTCCCGAAGGGCCATAAGCAGGGAGAGTTCCCATATTATTTGGAACAATAGACCAACCGGAACCCGGAGTGTATTTTGGAAGTGCCGCATTTCCATACAATAAATCAATGTGTTCATCGTCAGTGCCAAAATCATCACCTTTAAAAACACTTATAGCGCGGTATGTTCCCAACACGGAAAGCAAAGTGTCCTGAAGGTTGGCCGGCGGGAAAGTCATAAAATGAGCAAAAGCTGAAGTTAAGGGTACGTGCATGGTTCCCCAGTAAAGGCTGCCTTCAAACGATTTCAGGGCACCTCCCCCGTATGTTGATGCTACCACATAATCAGGTTCGTAATCTGTAACAGTCCACACTTTTTCCCAATTATCCTTGTTTGCCGTTGTGAGTCCGCCCAAAGGAATTTCAGGGCTCATCCAAAGACCTGCGAAATTTGTTGCTTTTCCTGCAAGCCCCGGCCAGGTGGTAACAAAGAGTTTACCGTCATGTTCAGCAAGTTCGGCTGCCTGTCCGTCAATATTACCAACATTTTCAAACTCGAACGGATTGGCAATGTCGCCTGTCCATTTCAGAATACTTCCCCCATTAACTGTTCCTAAGCCTAAGTAAAGTACTTCGTTTATTACCTGCCATTTTCTAATGTTGGTTACGCCATCAACGGTTTCAGGAACAACCATCATTGTGGTTGATCCGAGATAAAGACCGGTTGCTGCCTCAAAAGCGAAAATATTTACCCCGCCTGTAAAACTTGGTCCGCCAAGCAAAACCACGCCATTCAGGTTTCCGGCTGACCGTATTCCTGATGTTGTATTTAATTTTGGGTCGGGTGGCGTGATTTCGGTTTGTGTGTTGGAATAAGTGTCATAGGAAAACATTCGGGCAGGTCGCCAATCGCCGATACTCGGGGGCACAGGAGGGCTAAACTGGCTGGCTCCGAATTCGCAGGCAAAGCAATCAGATAATAAAGGAGTAGTCATTTGTAAATAGCCTCCGATAACCAGACAATGAATGTTTGGCCCGGTGCCAAAAAACAATTTGTCATCATTTTGTGTTAAGCCCCACACATAGGCCTGATTGGTTTTTGCAATGGTTGAATCTGTGGTGAAATGCCCGGCATAAGGATTATAGTCATTTCTTGGGTCACCAATGCCATAAAAGGTTTCATCGGGTGTGGCTTTAGCAATGCGTTCAAGCCTGAGCACGTTGATGTCGAAACTTTTTGGTTGATCTTTGTTGTATTGGTCGGACCAATAACTTTGAAGTTCTTCTACTGTGAGCCCTCCCCGGTTTTGGGCAACGAGCGATAGTGAAGTCAGTGTAAACACCAGCACTGTAATGATGAAAGCTTGATAAAATTTTTTCATAATGCAATAGAGTTAGTTTATTAATGATAAAAAAGTACTCATTTCAATTTATTTAAAGTTTGTTTTGTTTTGTTAAACTAAAACTATTGGCTTTGAGGAGTATGGTTTAAATTGAATTGTTGAGCAATATCAACTTTGATTTATCAAATCAGGGTTCAATGCTGATTCATTTTTTCGTACATCAAAAATTCAAATTGAGGCACTAAATTAGTTTAATTCTGAAATACACACAAAACAAAATTACAATTCAAAATAATTTAAGCCTTTAGGCGAATAATTTTATTTGATAAGTATTTATTGATGACCTTTGGAAATGAAAGTATTTTGTTCTTTTGTTTTTATGTTTGATAATCATTAAATGACAACTAAATCAGGTAGTTAATAAAAAGTATTACTTCACTTAATTGGCAAACAATACAATGATGGAAGCAATGTATGTTGATAAAGTTCTTTGCTGATAAATGTTAAAAAAAGTTAATAAAACTTATGGAATTTGCTTGTCTGTGGTAAAAGTCTGAAAGTTGCTTAAATTTGCTTGAGGTAGCAAATGGACAATTTAATCTAAAAACATGATTCAAAGTACTATTATTGAAGTAGTACGCAAATAATTTAATGAAAACTGTAACAAGAGGACAAAACATAAAGAACTGTTTTCTAATTTAGTATGAAATTTTAATTCAATTCGTAACAATAAAAGTAATCAAAAATGGAAAAATTTTACAAGTTAAGTTTATTGCTTATCATTTTTGGGGTAGTTTTTTCTGCCCCGGCGCAGACGGTTTTCCAAAACGAAAACTTTGATGCATTAAGCAACGGCGATTACATAGCCGAAGAATTAACCACCTATTGGGACACCTATACCCCTGGTGGTGCTGGTGGCTCTGAAGACGGAACGGTTAGCAATACCTATTCGGGTTCACCTAACAATTCGATGAAAATTCTTGATGCCAATGATGTGGCGCTTTACTTCAAATCCGACAAGTCGGCCTTTACCTCAGGGTACCATTGGTACAGCCACAAAATGTATGTGCCTTCCGGCAAAAGCGGTTATTTCAACTTGCAGGCTGAGTATGACAGTATTTGGGCATTTGAAGTTACTATTAATGATATGGAAGATAATGGAAATTCCTGGATTGAATATGGTGATGGTGATTGGATGTACATAAATGGTAATGAAACATTTGATGCATGGATGGAATTTGATATCATTGTTGACCTTGACAATGATGAGGCCAACCTTTGGATTGACGGAAACCATATTTTAACCTGGATTTGGAGCGATGCCGGTGCCAATACCCTGCAACTAGCCGATTACTATGGCTACGATAGCAACTATGAAGCATACTACGATGATATCGTATTTGGTGTGTATGCCGGAGCTAATGATACCATCTGCGCCAGTGCAACATCCTTCACATTGGCCGATGCCAATGCTGATGGCTATGATGCTGTTACCTGGACAACATCCAGCCTTGATGGTAATTTTAATGATACTACTGTTGTAAATGCCGTTTATAACCCTTCAGCACAGGATAAAACTGATGGTTTTGTTACGCTCACCCTCTCTGCCAATAAAGTAGGTTCGGCTACACCTACAACGGATGAAATGGTTTTGTCCTTCCAGGCCGAACCCACTGCAAATGCCGGCACCAACGTTACCATTTGCCAGGATGATACCTATCAGTTGCAGGGGCAGGTAACAAACGAAGATAGTTTTTCATGGTTTGTCTATGCTGGTTCAGGTGATTTAAGCAGCGAAATTATTTTAGATCCGGTTTTCACGCCCCCAACCACGGGTTGGCCCGATGGTGGCCAAACTTGGTTAGAACTTACGGCAGAACCAATTAGTCCGTGCCAAACTGCTGCTAAACATATAGTAATAGTAACATTCGAGCCTGTACCAACCGCTGATGCCGGAACCTACGATCCGATCTGCATAGATGATCTTTTTACCACATCAGATGCTTCTGCTGATAATTACACAGCAGTAACCTGGACAACTACAGGTGATGGTTCACTTAGCGGAGAACATACGTTAACAACCTGTAATTACCTACCAGGGCAGAACGATATTGATGCCGGTGAATTCAGCCTTACCCTTGAAGCAGGAAATGACTATTGCGGTTCTGTTACATCAACAGTAACTGTAACAATCTCCAAACCTGAAACAGAATGCCCCGGTGATATGGACGTTTGTATTGATGATGATCCTGTTACATTAACCGGAGCTACCCCAACAGGTGGTGAGTATTCAGGTACCGGAGTTAATGCTTCTGGCGAGTTTGATCCTGCAACTGCAGGTGAAGGAACCTGGGTAATTACTTACGAGTACACTGATACTTATAGTTGTGTTACCTCCTGTACTTTTAATATTACGGTGCATGAGTTACCCCCTGCCACATGCCCGGATGATTTTGAAGTTTGCTGCAGTGATGAACCGGTGCTACTGGAAGCACCCCAGGGCAAAGCTTCTTTTACAAAAGAGTTTACCGGTACACATGTGAGTGAAGATAATGGAGATTATTATTTTACACCCGATTGCGGGGATATTGATACCTTTGAGATTACTTACACTGTTACGGATACTGTTTACGGTTGTGTTAGTTCATGTACCTTTGATATTACAGTAAATGCGCTGCCTGAAGTTACATGTGAGAATGATACTGTATGTTGCGACAATGGCCCTGTAATCCTTGGCCCTGAAGACGTTAAAGGTTTGACATTAGTAACTGCTTACTCAGGAGATGATGTTACCATCAGCGGAGGAAATTATGTATTCACGCCTGATTGCAATAACATCGATGATTTTACCATTAATAAAGTTGTTATAAATCATGAAACAGGTTGCAAGGATAGCTGTGAATTTACAATCACAGTGAAAGAACTACCAACTGTAACTTGTCCGGCTGATGATGAAGTTTGTATTGATGATGATCCTTTTACATTAACCGGAGGTACGCCGGCGGGTGGAACTTATTCGGGTACCGGAGTTACCGATAATGAATTTGATCCTGCTGATGCGGGATTAGGAGCCTGGGAAATTACCTACGAATACGAAGATACTTACGGCTGTGTGAGCTCCTGTACCTTCGAAATCACAGTTGAACCTGCCCCTTCAGTTGATGCAGGCACCGATGCCTCGATCTGCGAAAGCGGCTACCAGTTGGACGGTTCAGTTGAAAACGGTGGCAATACCCTCTGGACAACTTTTGGCGATGGTACACTGTCAAATCCGAATGTTCTGAATCCGTTCTACACACCCGGTGCTTCTGATAAAAATGCAGGGTTCGTAAAACTTTCACTTGTTTCCGAGTCCATCAGTCCCTGTACAGGTCTTTACGAAGATTTCATCTGGCTTTACATTACAAGAGACCTCCCCACTGTATTTGCCGGTGCAGATGCAACTTCCTGCGAAACCGATCCGTATGTCATTTCTGATGCCCAGGCCGGCGACTATTCAAGTCTGCTTTGGATCAGACTTGATGCCGATGGTACCTTTGATGACAGTACTGCTATGAAGCCCGAGTATACCTTTGGTGAAGGTGACCTTCTTCAGGGTTATGCTATTCTGAAACTTGTAGCAAGCCCGGTTAGCCCTTGTGCCTTGTTGGTTGAAGACCAAATCACTATAACCGTGCAGGATGCACCAATAGCCGGTGCCGGTTTAGATGCTACAATCTGCGAGGATGACAGCTACCAGCTTACCGGAGCTTCTGCCAGCAATCATAATGGACTGGGATGGTACACCGAGTTTGGTTCCGGATCATTTGATGACGATTCAAAACTATATGCAGAATACACCCCCGGGTCAACTGATATTATCGAGGGTAGTGTTGAACTTTGCCTTGTTGCTTCGCCAATTAGCCCCTGTGAAACGGCAGACGAAGATTGTATGACACTCTACATTCAGCTTAAACCCACAGCCAATGCAGGCACTGATGCTGATATTTGCGAAGGAAGTACACATACCTTAAGCGATGCTTCTGCAGATAATTATAGTAGTGTTACCTGGTTGGGTGGCGATGGTACATTCAGCAACAGAAATATTGAAAAACCAACCTACACACCTGCTGCATCAGAATATGGAACAACAGTAACGCTTACTTTAAGAGCTTATCCGGAAAGCCCTTGCAGCGATTATGTTGAAGATATGGTGGATATTTATATCCAGAAACAACCAACTGCT
>JAIOZV010000129.1 GCA_021740425.1 Bacteroidales bacterium
CACCTTCTGCGTTTTTGAGTTTGGGGAATTTTAAACCTTTATTGTAAGGTGGTTTGTTGAGTTCGTCTGCCATTTTAAGAAAAAGCAAATATGTGATTTGCTCCAGATAATCACCATAACCCACGCCATCGTCTCTAAGTACATTGGCAAAATTCCACACTTTTGATACTATACTTGCTTCGGTCATATTATAAATTCATTTCAGTTTTAAAATTTTGCCACTCAATATCATTTAATTTTGGTGGGTTCTGTGTTCCAGGAATTCTGCCAAAAATGGATTTCATCATCTGATGATTAATTATTGGAGGATTATCAAGATGTAAAACATCATTCCATATTTGAGTAATAGCAACTTCTGGATAATGTTTAGCACGATAAATATACCCTGCATTCCATCTTTTAATTACTTTAATAGCATCTGTTTCTTTCTTGTTGTTTTCATTAATACCATGCGTATATTCAAGTGGAAAAGGTGAAGTGCTATTACATATAATATTCTGTGAAACAGGTATTTTATTTTTTGTGTAAAAAGTTAATGCAGAGTTATGGTCGGGTACAATAGCAATTACTTCCAAAATGCTTATTAATTTCCAATGTGCTTGCTTTGTGCCGTATCTGCCAAGTTTGGTGATATAAATAATGAGGTCTCTAGCACTTAATCTAGTTACAAGTTTCTTAGGGCGACATAATTGAGTGATGGCAGGTTTTGAGTTTTCAAAGTCAGGTTCACGCCTACAAGAACCATCAATATAAAGTGGCAGATTATACTTCGTTGCAAATGCCCTACCAATTTTATTGACAGCTAAAGGAGTAAATGAATTTAAAAAAATAGCCATTATTTCTTGCTTTTCTTTTTAGTTGTTGTTTTTTTCTTCTCTTGTTCTTTTGCCAATTTCTCGGCTTTAATTTTTTTAAGCAATTCGCTTGCAGGCTCGTAATCGGCTGCTTGTTTGCATTGCTCAATTTCTGCTTCGCTTAGCAGTTTGCCCTCAAATGCTTTTTTGAGAATGCTTTGGCGAAGAGCTTCGGCTTTTACTATGCTTTCGCTTATGCTTTGCTCCACTTTATCGCACACCGATAAACGGCTTTCTATTTCTTGGACGATTTGGTTTTGTTCTTGGGTTGAACATAGTGGAAATACAAAATTTTCTATTGAAGCAATACCAATATTAGCTTGGGTTGTTTCAACTGTGTATCTTTTGATTTCCTTTTTTATAACAGGCGAAAGCGAATAGTAAAGTGCAAATTTTGAACTCATTAAACTTGTAATGTTTTTAATGATTGCACACGAATATGAAACTAAAAACTCTCTGTCAAAATCAATTAAAATATTACGTCCAATTGTTCCGTAACGTGGAAATATAATATCTCCTTTTTGAGGTTTTATTTTTAATGCTAACCTATCAAAGTCTTCTTTTGAAATTGTTTTAGCACCAGAAAAATCAATAGTTCCATCACTATTCAAATTACCAGTTGAAAGATAAGGATAACCATTTTCAACTGTCTTTGGCATTTTATGGTCTATGTCGCCAATTTTGTAAGTTACATTTCCAAATCTTGACCATTTCCATCTGCTTGGCAATGTTTCGTAATTTTCAATATCACTTTCTTTTACTTCAGATACTTCCTTTGGCTTTGATACTCTGCTTGGTCGTTTACCTTTTTTTCCATTTTTCTCCCATTCCTTAACCGCTTTTTTCCAGTCTTCAATTTGCTGGTTGTAATGGTTTTGGCGTTCTTCTTTTATTTGTTTTAGCAGTTCTTCAGCAGTTGGCACTTCGACTCCGCTCAGTGCCCGTTTTTCTCTCCATTCTTTGGTGAGTTCGCCCTCAAAGGCTTTTTTCAAAACCGCCTGGCGGTATATTTTTAATTGTTCTTGTGCTTTTTTAAAATTGGCTATGCCGTTGTCTAAATCGGAAAACAGGGCTTCGATTTTGGAAACTATAGCTCGTTGGACGGGAAGGGGGGCTAAGGAAATAGGAACAATTTTGATTTCTTTCATTCCAGCTAAATTTTGCATTCCTGACCCTCTGCTATCTTTTAATATTTGTGCTTGAAATAATTTTGAGCGAAAATAATGTACAAAGTAATTATGTTCCATTATTTTATCATTCAAACTTATTCTTAATAAGGCTTGATTAATAATACCTTTGGGTGCATTTTGTGGTAATCTTGCAATTTTTCCCATCGTTCCAGAACAACTTACAATATAATCGCCAGCACCAACTACACATGCTTCTAACTTTTTAAATCTCTCGTCATTAATAAAATATCTAATTGTGGTGAAATCATTATTAATAGCATGTTGCTGTTCATAAACACAATATCCTTTTTCTACAAAAAAAGATTTCTTTAAATCGCCTCCAAAAGGGCCTCTCTTAAAAGAATTTACTATTTCTTCAAAGGTACATTCTGTCCAATCTTCTCTCATTATGCTGCTAATACCTCGTTAAGTTCGTTAATAATATCGTTCATTTCTGCACCAAAAAGTTGGTACATTTTGCCACGTCCGCCTTTTTCGTCAAAGGGTGTATAATCGAGGTCTTCAATTTCAATGTGGTACGAATTTACAACGTGGTTTTTCAGTTCACGCAGCCAGTCCATTTGTTCGGTTGTAAAGCGGTTGTGCTTTCCTGCGTTTTGTTTGAAAATCCAGTTTTTGAAATTTTCGTCAATGGTCGCATCAAAAGGTTTCAATTCCTTGTCAATGCCACAAGCCCTGCGAATTAACGAAATCAAAGCGGTTAGTTCGTCAATTGGTTGTTTGCTTTTTACATCTTCCAATTGGCTGTATGCAGCCCACACATAATCGGGAGCAAGGGTGGGTTTGTCTAATTTTAGTTTATCAAACACCTCTTTAATCATTTTAAAAGTTATGTTTCGGCGGTTGTAAGGTTGTTTGTAAAAAATGGTCAGGGCTTTTATCTCGTCCTGATTGGCTTCAAGGTACTCGTTAAAATCTTTTACAATTTCCTTTGCTTTGTCCACCGAAGTAGTGTCCCATTCCGATTTTATTACGGCGTCGATATTGTGGCTGTCGATAATTTGCTCATGTTCAATGCGCACTTTTTCAATATAATCGTTCAGCTTTCCGTTAAAAGTAGAAGCAGCAGTATCAATCAATTCTTTCTGTGCTTGTTTCCTTGCTTGTTCTTCCTTTTCGGGTGTGCGGTCTTGTATTGGAATTGCCTCAATAATGGGTTTCGCTTTTTCCTCTATTTCGTCTTTATCAAAAGCCGATAACAATTCTTTGCTGATTTGTTTCAGGTTTTTGCCTTTGGAATGTTCCAGTAATTTGTCTTTTTCCTTGTCGGTAATTTCTTTTTCCAAACGTATCAAACGGTTTGCCAACGAAAGAAACAAATCTTCTTCGGCAACACCCATTGTAACCGCACCTAATAAGTCTTTAAGTGCTACGGTGGGTTTGCGTTCCAGAGGTCGGCTGTCGGTTTTCTTCGATTTGGTTACACCCACTGCATCCACAATAATAAAATGGGTTTTGCAAGCCCCTTTCACATTGGTATTATTAGCCTGAAAAGCATCTTTGTTAATGGTTCGTGTTCCACGTCCTTTCATTTGTTCAAAGTAGTTTATGCTTTTCACATCGCGCATAAACAACAATACTTCCAAGGGTTTTACATCGGTTCCCGTTGCAATCATATCCACCGTAACCGCAATGCGTGGATGATAGGAATTACGAAAACGGTTCAACACCGATTTTGGGTCTTCTTTAATTTTGTAAGTCAGTTTCTTGCAAAAGTCATCACCTTCGTTAAACTCTTCACGAATGATTTTAATTATATCGTCGGCGTGACTGTCGGTTTTGGCAAAAACCAATGTTTTAGGCACTTCGTATTCTCCGTTTTCGTCTTTTCGGTTCGGGAAAATTTCGGTTTCCAATGCCTTTTTGTATTGGCGGATAATATTTCGTATTTGGCTCGGATTCACGACCTTTTTATCTAAATCGTTTTTCAAATATTCAGTGTCTTCGTCTTCCTGTTCCCAACGTGTTTTTCGGGTGAGTTTATCTCGTCTGTCCACAAACCAACCCGCTTTTATCACACTACCTTTTTGCGATATTTCAGTTTCAATATTGTACACATCGTAAGGAACATTTACGCCATCCAATACAGATTGTTCATAAGTGTATTCGCTCACTACATTTTCCTCAAAAAATCCAAATGTTCGTTTATCGGGTGTGGCAGTTAAGCCAATAAGGAAAGCATCGAAATAATCCAATACCTGTTTCCAAAGGTTGTAAATAGAGCGGTGGCACTCGTCAATTACAATAAAATCGAATTGTTCAATGGGAACTTTGGCAGAATATTCCACAGGCATTGCCTGTTTTTTATTTCGCTGTTGTTCCATCCAAGTCGATTCATTTGGGTTTGTATCTTCTGCACCTTCGTCTAATTCTTCACCTTTTAAAATGGCATACATTCGTTGAATGGTAGAAATACAAACCTGACTGTCACTTGCAATGTAGCTTGATGTTAAACGCTGAACATTATAAAATTCGGTAAATTTTCGGTTACTGTCGTTGGGCTGAAAAGCCATAAATTCCTGTTCTGCCTGTTCACCCAAGTTTTTGGTGTCAACTAAAAACAAAATCCTTTTGGCTTTGGCGTGTTCCAATAACCTATAAACAAAAGTAGCAGCAGTAAATGTTTTACCTGCACCAGTTGCCATTTGTATCAAAGCTAAGGGCTTGTTCTTTTTAAAAGATTGTTCAAGATTATTAATCGCCTTAATTTGAGCAGGGCGAAGCCCTGTTTCGTTTAATTGAGGAATATCTAACAATCTTCCTCTTAAACTTTTATCTTTTTGTAGCCATTCCGCCAATGTTTCAGGACGGTAAAACCAAAAAATATTTCTTCCTCTTGGTTTTGGGTCTCGTGTATCTCTGAAACGTGTAATTGTACCAGTACTTTCAAAAACAAATGGCAATGGGTCATTGTCCAAATATTTTAGTTTTGCTTTGGCATATTCAGAGGCTTGGTCTTCGGCTACAGTTAGTTTATGTCCTTCGTCTTCCTTTTTTGCTTCAATAATTCCAACAGGATTTTTGTCAACAAACAATACATAATCCGCAAACTTTGTTTCCGCTTGGTATTCCCTCAAAGCAACACCTCTGCCAGCTCCTAAGTCAACTTCATTTTTAGATTGAACAATCCAACCAGCGTCAATCAACATAAGGTCGATTTTGTCTCTGGCTATTTGTTCAGGATTTTGATTTTTATCTTTTGTCATATCGTTATCTTTCAGTCGTATGTTGGCAAAACCCAAATTTGCTATTTGTGCATTGGCTACAAGTAATGCACCGGAGGGTTTTTACCTTACCAATGTGGCTATAACCATTCTTAAAACTTTGGCTTGCCACGGGTTTATCGTGGTGCATTGCGGGAGCCATAATGATGTGGGAAAGCCTCATTCCAGTATCATTTCAGTTTTTAGGTTGCCAAAGGTAGGGAAACATTTGATATTGTTAGATGTTAAATATTTTTTATCTGTTTTTATGGTATTTCATCCTCATTTTACAAAGGATGCCCGGATTCATCAAACGACGGAAATTGTCCTCTCTGTATTTTTTCAATTTCCAGGGTGTATCTTCGTATTGTTCCGTGTTTAGAAATAATCGTTGAACTTTCGCGCCTTATTTGTTCGGTTTCTTTCGTTGTTCAATATAAATATCATCAGCAAGTTTTTTCAGCCCATTGTTTTGGACTTAATACAAAAGTTGGTAATCCCGCCTCCATTTTAAAGTGGTCAAATTCGACCACATTAACATTAAAAACTTTCCAAATGTACACGTTTTGTACCTGTTTATAAAATATCGTTTCATTTCTGGGATATGGTGTTTTTTATACTATTCCAGAAATGATAATGATTTCCAAGGAGATAATTTTCGGTGGTCTTAAAACTTTCATGGTTCGTCCATTTCTGCAGGCAAAACCGCAGGGATAAGCTGGAACTGAACTTCCGGCTATGGTTCAAAATGGTGCTTTTGATGGTTTCTGGTGGTAAAGACGCGCAATTGCACGTCTCTACATTCCGCTGTGCAATGGGGGGGCTTTAACTAATCCATAGAAATCATAATCCCTCTCAAAACTCAGGTTTACCTCGGGTTTGTTGTGGTGCATTGCGGGAGCTAAAATGGTGTGCGAATTCCTCATCCGGGTTTTTGTTAAATTTTTAGGCTGCCAAAGATAGGGAGCATATTTATGACAGCCAAATCATTTGTTTATGCCTGAATTAACCCGAAGGGATGCCTATGGCACATATCCGGATGAGCAGGGATTTTGGACACAAAAACATTGAACATTAAACTTTTAAACTTTGAACCCCGCATTGGCGCATAGCCGACAGGCTAATAGGTTTTCCGTAGCCCTGGGCTTTAGTCCAGGGCATTTTAGGTAATGATCCGGGATAGTAAAAGGCCGTTAACGGCCTTAAATAATAAAAACTGTTATTCTTTTATCCCGGCCATAAATGACCGGGCTGTGAAAAACTGATCCATAAAATCCTTAGCCTGACGGCTATGCGCATTGGCGGGATTTCCCCATAGGGACAGGCGCTTCGCTCAACTTTCTATACCTTGAACTTCCAAACCTTGAACTTTTCAACTTTGAACTCACAAAAAGGGCTAAAGCCCGGCGGTTGATTAAGTTCTTCATTCTTACCCCGGGCTAAAGCCACAGGGCAATGCAACTTTCAACTTTTAAACTTTGATCCTTCAACATTCCATTTTTCCTTACTTTTACGCTCAGATTTTTCAAACCAAAATTTATTGTACAATGAAGAAACTATTGTTTACACTAACTTGCTTGTTTGCAGGGCTATTGCTGGTTGCCGACCCTGTTGAAGACTTACTCAGTACCACCGGCAGTGCCGATGATTATCCGGGCAGCAATTTCCTTACGGTTTTCGACAGTACCAAAGTAGAGGTGCAGGAAACCGGACTTGGATATTTTTACACCCACCAGTTATTTAAAATCCTCAACAAACAAGGAGCCCTCGAAAAAAGGGTTATCGAATATGGCTACGATCCGCTTTCAGCTTTTGTTGAAATACGAATGGTTAAAATTTACAGGAAAAACGGCAGCATCGAAGAACTCGATCTTTCGGAAGTAAAAGATTATCCGGCTCCGGCACGTGCCATATACTGGGGTGCCCGCGAACGGATGATCGAAGTAGGTCGCCTCGAACCCGGCGATGCCCTGGAAGTTAAACTGTTTAAAAAAGGTTTTACCTACGCCCTTTTGATGGAAGAAAACGAAGACAAATACATCCCGCCCATGCGCGGCCATTTTTATGATATTGTGGAATTCTGGAGCAATCAGCACGTCATAAACAAAACATATACTGTAAATATGCCAGCCGAAAAACCCATGCAATTTGAATTTTACCATGGTGAGTGCCGCTCATCCATGCGTTTTGAAGGCGACAGAACCATTTATACATTTACAAAAAGCAACATCGAACCATTTAAGGGAGAACCCAACATGACAGCAACTTCGGATGTTGCACCCAAACTGCTGCTTTCCACCAGCCCCGACTGGGAAGCAAAATCCCTTTGGTTTTATGGAGTTAACGAAGATTACAATGCCTTCGACCCCACCGAAGAAGTGAAAGCATTTGTGGATGAATTGCTGAAAGATGCAAAAACCGAGATGGACAGCGTTTCGATACTCACCCACTGGGTGGCCGACAACATGCGCTACTCGGGCATCTCTATGGGCCCCGGCGAAGGTTATACACTACACAATGCAGAAATGAATTTCACCGATCGCTGTGGTGTGTGCAAAGACAAAGCAAGCCTGCTCGTAGCCTTTTTGCGGGCTGCCGAATTTGAATCCTATCCTGCCATGACTATGGCCGGTTCGCGCATCGAAGACATTCCCGCCGACCAGTTTAACCATAGTGTAACCGTGGTGAAGCTTTCGGATGGAAAATACCACCTGCTCGATCCCACCTGGGTTCCTTTTGTGAGAGAGCTGTGGAGTAGCGCCGAACAACAGCAAAATTTCCTGATGGGCATACCCGAAGGTGCTGACCTCGGAATTACAGAGATTTCGGAGCCCGAAAATCACTACCTGAAAATTACAGGAAATTCAATCATCGATGCCGCCGGAACCCTGGAAGGTGAAATATACCTCACCGCCGAAGGTCAGACCGATGCCGCTATCCGCGGGATGTTTACAAGGGAGTATAAGAGTGAATGGGGAAAAAACCTTGAAGCTGAATTCCTGCGTGTAAATCCAAAAGCGGAAATCATAAGCATGGATTTTGGCGAAAACCCGTATAATCACATGGCAGGCCCCATCGAAATCAAGGTAAAATACAGGATTCCAGGTTTTGCATTTGTAGGCGAAAACAATATAATTTTTGTTCCTTTTGTCGCAGACAATGTTTTTGCCCGCGGCATGTCACATCTTTACCTGAACACTAAGCCTGACGAGCGCCTTTATGGGTTCCGCGACCGATGCAGCAGGTTAGTAAATCTTAAAGAAACCATTACTGTGCCGGATGGATATTCGATGATTAATGAAAACCTGAACCTTGATCTTGACGGCGAAGCGGCTGCCTACTCAGGAATTTTATCCCAAACAGGAAACGTTATCGAAATGGAGCAGGAAATCATACTCGAAAAACGTATTTATGAGCCGGGTGACTGGCCCGAAGTAAAAAAGGTAGTGAAAGCCCAGAATGAAATGGCACATTCACCCGTAATACTTTATAAATAATCAAAACATATTTCCATTTTAAAATGCTTTGAAAATGAAAAAAATATTCATCATCATATCAGTCCTTGTTTTTTCATCCGTGTTTGCACAAAATGATAATGCAGATGCGATTTTCGAGAAAATCACCAAAACTTACACCCTCAATGAAGACGGAAGCATGAGTTACCGTTATTTTAAACAGCTAAAACTTTTAACACATACAGCTTTCAACAGGTTTTATGGTGAAACTTTTATCGTTTACAACCCTGATTTTCAGGAACTGAAAATTAACGAAACATACACTATCATGGCCAATGGCCGAAAAATTACTGCGCCTGATAACGCCTTTAACGAAGTGCTGCCCCGAAATGCAACACATTCGGCAGCTTTCAATCACCTGCGCGAAATGGTAGTTACGCATACAGGTCTTGAGCTGGGGGCAACCATTTACCTGGATTACACCCTGACCACCAAAGCAGGTTTCATGCCGGCGCTGATGGGAAACGAAATCATTGAGGAGTCATCACCGGTTGAGCTAATGGAAATCATCGTTAGTGTCCCGACAGATGTTGAGCTGCAGCACCAAATGTTCAACCTCCGCACAGCACCCGAGATTATGGTTATTGGGAACGCAAAAGTTTACACCTGGCAGTTTAAAGGCTTAAAAGCTTCAGGCAAAGAATCCTTCAGGGGCGATCTGCCCGGCACTCCCAGATTAACTTTCAGCAATGAAGCAAAGGGAGCTGTTGTAATTGAATGGATAAGCCGTCAAAAGGCCTTCGACTATTTGCTTAATGAAGAAATGGAAAAGTTTGTAAGCGAAACAAAAATTGAAAGTGATGAATTGGGAACCTTGTTGGCCATTCAGGAAGAAGTGGTGAAAAACATGAAATATGATCATGTACCCATGGATTGGGTGGGTTATCGCGTGCGAACCCCGGTGGAAGTATGGCAAAGCAACGGTGGCAACGCACTCGAAAAAGCGGTATTGCTCACCTCATTGCTTAAGGCCGCCGATTTTAATGCGGTGCCTGTACTCATAAGCCCACAAAGGTTTTATGATAAAAATGCTGGTAACCTTCTGCTGTTTAATAACCTTGCTGTGCAGGTCAACACCAAAGGACATGGCACCCTGTATCTTTCGCCCACCGAAACAAGCAGCCAATCAATGGAACCCTTGCTTGCCGGTGATGTGCTTGTCCCGCTTTACAAAAATGCAGATTTTTCAACTTCAGAGGTCTTGTTTGTTAAAAATGGGATTAGCCTCACAGGTAAGTTTGAAATTTCCCGCGACATGACACTTACCGGACTTATTGAGACCGAACTGACAGGCGCTGCCAATCCATTTCTTGAAATTCAAAAAGAAAATCAGCAACTTGCCCAAAAAGTAAGCGGTGGTTTAATTGCCAAAACAGATGGTGCTGTTAAAATTATAAATTCCAATTCTGCCAAAACCGAAGCGCAACTTAAAGTTGAAAAAACAGAAGCGTGCAAGGAAACGCTTGGTTTTTACAAAATGGAACTTCCGGCCATGAACAATGGCTTCGAGAGCTGGCACATCAGCTACCTAAGTAGCGAACGGAAGGATGTTTTTGTACCCCCCTTTGCGCTGGAAGAAAAATATGCCTTTGAGATTGAAATCCCTGAAGGTTTTGAATCTGTAAACAAAAAGATAGCAGTAAGTGTGAAAAATAAAGCCGGAAGTGTGAAAATTGAAATTTCCCCAAAGAATAATAAGATTTCGGTAAAACGTGAACTTGTCTTGAACTCCAAAGAGATTTCGGTTCAGGATTATGCTGATTTTAGGGCAATAGTTAACGAATGGCTTGATGAAAACATGAAGTTGATTGTTTTCAAAAAAGCGGTGGATTCGGGGAGGCAAATGAAAGATGAGAGAGATTAGAATATAGAGGGTGGAAGTTAGAAAATAGAAAAATGAGAATGGTGCTATCTTTAAAGATTTATGCCTGGAAATTTCAGTAATTGTCATAGTTATCGTTATTTAATAAGTGCACTATCCTGCATTGCGTTCAGGCAAAAATACGATTTATTAAAATTTGGGAGGTAATGGTTGAAAAGAAAATCCGGGATTCTGACAGGGAAATAAATAAGCAGGAAACTGATGGATAATAATGCTCAGGCCGGTGTTTTATTTTCTGATTTTCTGTAAAGGGTTTTAAACTCGTCAACGGTTAATGCATCTTCGTTTTTGTAATCTCCGATGGCAGTGCGGCAAAGTGAGGAGAGATATGCTCCACTTTTTAGGGCTAAGCCAAAATCGTTGGCCAGGGAACGGATGTAGGTTCCCTTGCTGCATTTTACCCTGAAAAAAACTTCGGGCATTTCTATCTTCGTAATTTCAAATTCAAAGATTTCAACCTCTCTGATCTTTATTTTTACCTCCTGGTTTTGGCGGGCATATTCGTAGGCTTTTTTGCCGGCAATTTTAACCGCTGAAAATATGGGGGGTTGCTGTTCAATTTTACCGGCAAAGCTTTGTGCGGTTTGCCTGATCAATTCCTGTGTGATATGATCGGTGGGGAATTCCTGGTCGGGTTCGGTTTCAAGATCGTAACTTGGTGTAGTTTGTCCCAAATGGAAGGAGCCTGTGTATTCTTTTTCCTGAGCCTGATAGCTGTCGATTTCCTTGGTTTTTCTTCCTGTACACACAATCACCAATCCTGTGGCCAGCGGATCGAGTGTTCCGGCATGTCCCACTTTTATTTTTTTTATTCCAAATTCGTGCTTTAAAAAAATCCGCACGCTGTTCACAATATCAAAAGATGTCCAGTGGATTTCTTTATTAACAAGTATGACTTCTCCGGCAGGAAAATCAGGGTTGGTACTTGTTGTGTTCCTATCTATCATGCAATGAAGAGAGAATAACCGATAGCCAAACTTCCCACAACAAAACAGTAAAATGCAAACCAGCTTAGCTTTGCTTTTTTTACCAAGGTAATCATCCAGGTACAGGCAAGGATGCCAGTAAAGAATGCAGCAAAAAAACCAACAATCAAGGGAAAGATGTAGGAGGGTTCATAGGAGATGGTGCCCGACATCAAATCTTTGGCCATGGCGCCAAGTATCAACGGAACCACCATAAGGAACGAAAACCGGGCTGCTTTGGAGCGGTCTATTTTTAAAAGGACACTTATCGAAATTGTGGCACCAGATCTGGAAATGCCCGGCATAATGGCTATGGCTTGTGCAACTCCTATAATAATGGCATCCAGATACGAAACACTTTTTTGAGTGGTTTTAGCACGATCGGCCAATAAAAGTAAAATGGCCGTTACCAGTAGCATGGATCCCACCAAAAGCAATTGCCCGCCAAACAGCGATTCGATCGCATCATTAAAGAATAATCCAACAAATCCGGCGGGTATCATCGACAAGATAATTTTTAATGAAAAAATAGTTTGA
>JAIOZV010000130.1 GCA_021740425.1 Bacteroidales bacterium
AAGAGATAACCACGAAGACACAAGGACACTAAAACTCACTAAGTCGCTGAACAATGGAATATTAATAAACACGAAAGGTCAAAAGCTATTTTGGGATTTTATCCCCTCTCACGAAAGTGCTTTGAATCGCCCCACTCACCCAAAGCCAAAACACAACCGGCCTTCCCGATGGATTGACGGAGCTTTTCAAGGCTTACATCCGTTTCTTCGTGAATATTGGGCTTGTTCTCGTAAAGCAGATATCCTTCGCGGTATTTCAATGGCGTAAGATTAGGCATAATCACGTTGGCTCCGATTTTCAAAGCCTTTTCCCGTCCTTCGGGGTGCAGGGTTTGCATAGCCGTAGTTGCGGCCATGTTAATGTCGGGCATCATTATGCGAAGCAAAGCCACCATTTTCATCGACAGTTCAAAACGCATTTCTTTGGATAAAAGCTGATCTCTAAACTGAAACAAGGGAGTAGCCTCATGCTCAATGTAGGGCCCCATCCCCACCATGTCCACATCCATTTTTTTGATGAACAACAAATCATCAGCAAGGTCTTCGAGTGTTTGAAACGGCAACCCGATCATCACACCCGTTCCAACCTGATAGCTTGTTTTCCGAAGCAATTCAAGGGCTTCAGTCCTTTTTTCAAAACTATGCAAGGCATTATTGGGATGAAGCCTTTTATACAATGCCGGGTTCGAGGCCTCAATCCGCAAAAGGTAGCGATGAGCACCACTTTCGCGCCATAGCCTGTATGTTTGTTCGCTTTGCTCGCCCATCGACAGCGTAACATGCAGCTCACCCTTTGTGGCTTTCCTGATTTCACGCAGCAAAAAGGCGATTTTTTCGGTAAAAACAGTATCACTTCTCTCGCCCGATTGCAGCACCAGTGAGCCAAAGCCTTTTTTATGCGCCAGCCTTGCCGCTTCAATCACCTCAACATCCTGCAGGGTGTAACGATCCACATTTTTATTCCCCTGCCGCACACCGCAATAAAAGCAGTTTTTCGCACAGCGGTTAGAGTATTCAATCAGGCCACGGTAATACACCTTGTTGCCAACAGCAGCAAGTTTCACTTTTGAAGCATAATCGTACAATGATTGCAATTCTTCACCTTCCAGCGAAAGCGCTTCAATTATTTTATCTTTTGAAAGTTCAGAAAAATCCATTTTTCAATGCGAAAATCTATATTATTAAATCATTTTTATAATGCCCTGTTTCACCAGGCTGAAGCTGATGGGGTTTTATGATCAGGTGGTACGGCTTGATCGTCACAAGCAACACGAAATTCAAAAAAAAATTTGCAAATTTGCTTACAAGTAATCTTCTTTTTCAATACCATCCTTTATAAATGGGGCAATGGCTCTGTGATAAATTCCATGAACATAGGCTATGGCCATCCCATAATTTGTAACCGGAACACCTGCCTCAATGGCTGGTTTCAATCGGTTGGCAATCTGCCTGCGGGTAATCATGCAACCGCCGCACTGTATCACCAGGGCATAATTGTGAATATCTTCCGGCAGGTCATCGAGGCCTGCCACTATCTGATAGTGCAGTTTTTTTCCTGAGAAATTATCCAGCCATCTGGGAATTTTAATTCTTCCAATATCATCGCACGACACATGATGTGTACACGATTCCAGGATTAGTATTTTGTCTTCATCGTTCAACTTTGACAGATGCGGAGTTCCTTTTACATAATTATCGAAATCACCCTTGTGCCGTGCCAGCATAATGCTGAAACTGGTAAGGGGAATCGTTTTGGGAACTGAAGCATCCACCTTGGGGAATACCTGGCTGTCGGTGATAACAAGAGCAGGCGGCGGGCTCATTTTTCGCAAATAATGGTCGAGTTCCCTCTCCTTGAGCACAACGGCAATGGCATCATTGTCGAGTATGTCGCGGATGGCCTGCACCTGCGGCAAAATCATCCGTCCTTCGGGGGCTTCGATGTCGATGGGAGTAACCAGCAAAACCATATCACCACAGGAGAGTAAATCGCCCAGCAATGAGGCTTGTTTATAGGCCGATTCGGGGATGAGTTTTTGCATACATTCCACTACCTGCTCCAGGTTGTCTGGCCTCAGGGCACTAAAGTCGATCACCTCAGTTTTGTACTTTGAAGCAAGTTCTGATTTTAACTTTCCCGAAAGGAGAGTCATATCATTTTTGTTGTGAATGATAAAAAAGGGGAGATCAAAATTTTTGAATTCGACAATCAGATTTTCTTCATACTCCCCGAAAGAATTGTCTGCAATAACGAGAATGGCCAGATCGATGGTTTTGAGCACTGATTTTGTTTTGGCAATGCGTTTCAGACCCAGATCGCCGGAGTCGTCGATACCGGCAGTATCAACCAAAACAGAAGCGCCTATTCCCGGAATTTCGATGGATTTTTTTACGGGATCGGTGGTGGTACCTGCTATTTCAGAAACGATAGCAACTGCCTGCCCGGCTAAGGTATTGATGATAGAACTTTTGCCATTGTTGCGTCTTCCGAAAATGCCGATGTGTGGTTTTGATGCTTTCCCCCTGCTCATATCAATCGAATGAATGTAGAATATTTATAACACGGCAAAAGTAAAAATGATTGTTTTGATGCAAGGTTTTTTAATTACTTTCGGCCATTGAAATCACTGGTGAGGGGTTAAAGTGCCAGCATATTTTGTGGTGACAAGGCTGAGGAAACCTCTCGAGGTAATTTTGCTAAGGGTTTGCAGCCAGGGTGCGGCAGAGATTGAAGCGATACCCTGGCGAAGCGGTGGCTATTGATTTTTGTTGGCGGGTGGCTGCTGACGCAGGAAGCACCCGCACCACCTACAAAAACATAGCCACCGGGAGGCAGGTATAGCGGAAAGCCCGCCCGCCGCCCACTAAATAATAGCTTTACTATGAATTCTTCATCGACAAAAAATAAAGCCATCAGGGTTGAAAACCTCTCCAAGTTTTATGGAAAAACATTGGGTGTTAACAACATTTCGTTTGACGTTGACCCCGGAGAAATATTCGGTTTTCTGGGTCCAAACGGAGCCGGAAAAACCACCACTATCCGTTTACTGCTGGATTTACTCAAACCCGACGAAGGATCAATAACCATTTTTGGGAAACCACTGAATGAATTTTCGATGGAGATCAGAAGGCACTGCGGTTATCTGCCAGGCGAGTTTCAGGCCTATAAACATTTAACTGGTTATCAGTATTTGGGTTTGTTTGCTGATTTACGAAAATCACTAAATGATGATTTGAGTATTCTACTCGAAAAATTTCAGCTTTCGCCCAGGGATTTAAAGCGGAAAACAAGTCAGTATTCACGGGGGATGATGCAAAAACTTGGGATTGTGCAGGCCTTTTTGCACAAACCGAAACTTGTGATTTTGGACGAACCCACCTCGGGGCTTGACCCACTGATGCAGGAAGTTTTTTATGCACTCATTTTTGAAAAGCAAATGGAGGGAACAACCATTTTTTTCTCGTCACACAACCTGCCCGAGGTTGAAAAGCTTTGCTCGAGGCTGGCCATTATCAGGCAAGGCCAGATTGTTAGTGTTGAATCCATCGAATCGCTTAAGCAAAAAGTAGGTCATGTGATGGAAATTTTGCTCGATGGCGAACTCCCCGCACTTGAAATTGAGGGCGCAGATTTGATTTCGGCAATGGGAAACAGATATGTTTTTAAAATAAAAGGGGATTTGAGCAAAGTGCTGCAGAAAGTTTCGGGGCTGCCCTTGAAGGATATCACTATCACAAGACCAACACTGGAAAAAGTATTTATGGAATTTTATAAAACCAGTTGAAATGAAAGCACTTTCTTACTTTCGTATGGTGTGGAAAACCAATAAGGCTTTTGCAATTTTCACTATGGCACTTCTGGCATCCACACAATTGCTGATCCTGAACCTGGTAACTACTTTCGACACCCAGGCTATCATTGCATCCATTGTGGAGCAATTGCCCAAAAATATGCAGGTGTTTTTAAAAGAAAGCTTTTTCAGCACCCTTACTTTTGACGGTGCGGCGGCTTTCGGCTACAACCATCCGATGGTGATTGCACTTATTATTGTTAACGCTATCAATATCCCCGCAAGGCACATTTCGAGGGAACTCGAAAGTGGCACTCTGGAAGTTTTGCTTTCGCATCCGGTGAAAAGAAACATGTTTATCACCACGCTTTGGGCTTCTGGAATTGTATTGCTTTTCCTGATAACACTTAGCGCATTTTTGTCTTCAATACTGGGAGTTTATCTTTTTCATCAACTCAGCGCAGATGTTGTTTTCAAAATTTTGGAAATTAGTTTGAACATGTGGCTGTTTTCTGTCTTAATCCTCAGCTATTCCTTAATGATTGCTTCAAAATCCAAAGGGGGCGGTTTAACAGGCAGTCTGAGTGCAATGATTGCATTTGTGTTTTATGTTGTTTTCCTGATATCACAGCTTTGGAGCACCCTTGATTTTTTACTTCCCTACAATATTTTTTATTATTACGAACCCCAGCAAATCATGCTGGGAAGGGGGCATATCGGTTTGGATACTTTAGTTTTGGTGGGCTTATCGGGTTTATGTTTCGGATTTTCAGTAATATTTTTTAACAAACGGGATATTCCTTAGGCTTTGTATTATCCATAAGATTAACAAATAAGTGTACCATAAAATCACTCCAACACTCCATCACCCCATCTCACCCCATCACTGAGCAAAGCTTTCTCACTTATTGGTTTTACCCTCGTGGGTTTTTGTAAAAACCTTATCAACAGGCTCCCAAAGCTCAATTTTATTGTTTTCGGGATCGAGGATATGGACAAATTTCCCATACTCATAAGTTTCTATTTTATCGAGTATGGGCACACCGTTTTTCTCAAGTTCTGCAACCAGCTCCTCGATATTTTCGACACGGTAGTTGATCATGAAGTCTTTGTCGGAAGGATCGAAATAGTCGGTGTCTTCGGCAAAGGGACTCCATTGGAGGTATCCTTTCTCGGCCGGTTTATCAGATTTCCTGAATTCAAAGAGGGCACCGTAAGCGTTGGTAAGCAAGCCTAAGTTTTTTCCATACCATTCTTTCATTTTTTCGGGTTCCTCACATTTAAAAAATATGCCTCCGATACCCGTTACTTTTTTCGTTTTACTATTTTTTATACTCATAAACTGGTTTTTTTTTGTGTGTTAAATTATTTTTTACATTTCTTCATTATCTTTTTTGATATTTTAATTTTTATTACGGTGTAAATAATTGGTTCCCGATGGCAAATTTTACCAGGCCGGCAGTATTCCGGGCTCCGGTTTTTTCGAGGAGGTTTCGTCTGTGAGCATCCACAGTTCTAACGCTTATAAATAGTTTATCGGCGATTTCGTAGTTTGTAAACTCATGGACGATTAAATTCAACACGTCCTTTTCGCGACGGGTAAGAGGAATGGGTTCACCTGAAATTTTTTCATTTTTGGTTTTTCTCTGAACCATATTTTGCATAATGGCATCCTTTACTTCGTCGCTGAAATAATTGCCGCCATCAAGTATCGTGGTGATTGCCGACACGAGTTCTTCCTCTCCCGAATTTTTCAGTATATACCCCCTGGCTCCGGCATCAATCATGTTTTTGATATGTTCCTGTTCGTTGGTCATGGTAAGCACCAAAACCTTTACGTCAGGATGTTTTTCGGTGATTTGTTTTGTGGCTTCAATACCATCCATTATGGGCATGTTGATGTCCATGATCACTATGTCGGGGTTAATCCGGCCTACAAGGGTAAGTGCAATCTGACCATTTTCGGCCTCTCCCACAATGTCAAATTCGGTCACTCTTTGCAGGAGTGCCATTATGCCATCGCGAATGATTTTATGATCATCAACAACCAAAATCTTAATTTTATTTTTTTCCTTTATCATTGTTCAATTGGGATGACTATGGTAATTGTGGTGCCTTCGTTGAGCAAACTTTCAACATCGCAATAACCCGACATTGCTTTGGCTCTGTTGTACATGCTTTTTATGCCTATGCCTTTCTTCCCGCTATTGCTTATCAATTTGTCGAAACCGATGCCGTTGTCCTCAAAAGTATAAATAATTTCGTTGGGATGTAACATAAGCTGTACAAAAATTTCGCTGGCATTTGCATGTTTAAATACATTGTTTACAGCCTCTTGTGTTATGCGGTATATATTCAATTCGACCTGAATATCGAGCCTGATTTTTTCGCCGATATTTTCATAGAAGTTAATTTTTAGATTGGTGGTTTTTTCTATTTGATTAAACAATGATTTGAGGGAAAGGACAATTCCAAAATCTTCGATGGCTTTTGGCATGAGGTTATGGGCAATGTTGCGGCTTTCTTCGATAGCTGTTTTAAGGAATTTTACCCCGGTATTAAATTTTTCTTCATTTTTTTCGCCAAGCTTATTGATGGAGGAGGAGATGGAGTTAAGGTTTAGGCTTGCTGCGGTCAGGTATTGCCCCAGTCCGTCGTGGAGTTCTTTTGCAACCCTCGACCTTTCGTTATCGGCACCTTCAATCAAGGACTGGATAACCATTTTTTCGGCAGCTTTAATGCCCGACATGTCGATGATGGCGGCAAAAACGGCTGAGTTTCCCCTGAAGATTATCTGGTCAAATTTCACCTCGCAGGGCAACGATTTACCCGATTTTGTTTTAAGCATTATCTCGGTGGTGATGGTGAGTTCTCTTTGAATCAATTCGCTGATGTTGGCGGCAGAAAAATCAGAGATGTCGGGTCTCAGATCGCGAATCGTCATGTGTAATAATTCCTCTTTTGAATATCCGATCAATTTTTCGATGGCCTGGTTTGTATCTTTGAAAATAAAGGTTTCATCATCAAAAATAGCGAGTGGAACAGGGTTTGTTTCGAAGAGTAAGCGATAGCGATTTTCTGATTCTTCCATTTTTTGCCGTGCCAAAACCTGTGCAGTGATATCGGTTTGGCTTCCCCAGGTGCGGAGTAGCATTCCGTTTTCGATAATTCCTACAACGCTGTTCGAAATAAACAGCACATTTCCATCCTTATCCACTTCTTTGGTTATATCATTCATGATGCGGTAATCCGAGGCAATAAACCTGCGAAGCAGTTCGATGTTTCGTGGGTCATCATCGCCACCATGCAAGGTTTGCTGGTCGGTTCCCACCATTTCTTCAGCAGTTTGGTAGCCGTACATTTTGGCAAAAGCGTTGTTGCAGGTTCTGATATATCCGTTGTGATAAAGGAGTTTTATCTGCTCCTCTACGGGTAAAGAAACCGGCATGGGCTGATTCATTTCGAAGAGATAAATCCCTTCGCTTGAAATGCTGATAAAACTGCTGTAAAGTTTAACGAGATTCTGAAGCTCAATTTCAAGATTCTTCTTTTCGGTGGTATCTATGATTATTCCCATCATCCGCAAGGGCTTGCCATCTGCCCATTCAACAACTTTACCCTTTCCGGTAACCCATCGATAGCTTCCATCGGCGTGCTTCATCCTGAATTCCTGCTCTATAAATTGTTCTGTCTTAGGCTGTGGGTTTCCAAAGGATTGCTTTAAAATTATTTTATCCCCGGGGTGTACCATGTCATAAATAAATTCCATGTCGATTTCATTTTCCCTGAAATCGATCCCGAAAATTTTTTTCCAGTTTTCGTTGATATGAAGCTTTTTGGAGAGATGCCAGTATTCCCAAAGCCCGATTTCTCCTCCAAACATGGCAAGCTCAAGCCTTTGCTTATTTTCGAGGAGTTTCTGTTCATATATTTTAGATTCGGTAATGTTGGCTGATGCACCCTCATATCTTTCAAGTTTTCCTTTATTATCCAACACGGCAACAACAGTATGCCTCAGATAAATTTTCCGCCCCCCGGGATGGGAAATTTCGGTTTCAAATTCTATCGAATTCAATCCTTGAGTTAATCTTTCAGGGAAAGCTTCAAGGTTTTTCCTGTACTGATCCGATGCTCCGAAATCCGAAAACTTTTTACCTGTCATCTCTTTCGGGGAATATCCTAAAATACTTTTGCTGGCATCGTTAATAAAGGTTATCACGCCATCAATATCTGTATTCCAAATCAGATCGTGGGTAATATTTACTATTTTTTTGTATCGTTGTTCGCTTTTCTCCAGACGGTTTTTAAGCATAACAACTATTTTAAGTTGCTGTTTTACAACCAAAAAAATCAAAATTGTGGTTGATAATATAAAAAACCATCCTTTGTAGGTTTGCATTTTTTGCTCAATTTCAGTGGAGGCTGCTATCTTGCTTACGAAGTTGTCGGAAAGCAGTATCCATAAAAATCCAAAAACGAAGAAATACAATGCGGTTCGGAGCGCAGGTTTTGAATACTCTGAAATTTTCATGATGATCAGCTTATTTCAATTTGTAAGCTAATTAACAAAAAAAACAGCAAATGGACTAATCAACCATCAGTTTGATATGCTGTCAGGGCGCGCAAAATGTTAGGAGAAAAAAGTTTGGAATTGGCTGAGATATTTAAAATCGGATAATAAAATTACCCTTTGTGAAGGAGGTTTTTAATCTGGTTGAGTTTCATCAGTGCCTCCACAGGCGTAAGTGTATTGATGTCGGTGTTGAGGATGTCTTCTTTGATTTGCAGCAGCAGCGGGTCGTCGAGTTGGATGAAGCTCAACTGAAAATCATCCTTTGTTCCGCCTGATGATTTAATGCTTTTGTTCAGTTCGTTGTGGCTGTGTGTTTTTTCGAGGGTTTGAAGCAAGGACTTTGCATTTTCGATCACCTCGCCGGGCATTCCTGCCATTTTAGCCACATGAATACCAAAACTGTGTTCTGTTCCACCGGGAACAAGCTTTCGCAGAAATATCACTTTATTGCTGATTTCCTTTACTGAAACATGGAAATTCTTGATGCGCTTCATCGATGATGCCATTTCGTTGAGCTCGTGATAATGGGTGGCAAAAAGCACCTTGGCTCTGAAAACCGGATGGTTGTGCAAATAATCGGCAATAGACCAGGCAATAGAAATACCATCGTAGGTTGAGGTGCCTCTTCCTATTTCATCAAGAATGATCAGGCTGCGGTTTGAGATGTTGTTGAGGATGCTTGCTGTTTCATTCATCTCGACCATAAAAGTTGATTCGCCCGATGAAATATTATCAGAAGCCCCGACTCTTGTAAATATTTTATCGATCATGCCAATTTTCGCTGATTCGGCAGGAATGAAACTCCCCATTTGAGCCATCAGAACGATCAATGCTGTTTGCCTGAGCAAGGCAGATTTCCCTGACATGTTAGGGCCTGTAATAATGATTATTTGCTGTTTCCTGGTATCCAGAAAAACATCGTTGGGAATATATTTTTCGCCCGGTGGCAACTGGCTTTCGATTACGGGATGCCTTCCTTTTTTAATATCCAGCTCATAGCTGTCATTAATTTCAGGACGCACATAATTGTTCCGGATGGCGATGTGGGCAAAGGATTGTAAACAATCGAGCCGCGCAATCAAATTGGCATCCAGCAAAATGGGTTCCACGTAGGAAGCAGTAGCCAAAACCAAATCGTTGTATAACTGGGTTTCGATGGCAAGGATTTTTTCTTCGGCAGTTAAAATTTTCTGCTCGTATTGCTTCAATTCTTCGGTAATGTATCTCTCTGAATTTACCAGAGTCTGCCGCCGCTCCCAACTTTGTGGAACTTTATCCTTATGAACATTGGTAACTTCAAGGTAGTACCCGAAAACATTGTTGAAGGCGATTTTCAGGGATGTAATCCCTGTGGATTCTATTTCCCGTCTTTTAATTTTTTCGAGATAATCCTTACCCGAAAAAAGCAACTGCCTGAGTTCGTCCAGCTCTCCCGAAACCTTGTCCCTGATCACATTGCCTTTATTAATAAAAGCAGGTGAATCTTCGTTGAGCTCATTTTCGATTTTGTTGCGGATCAACTGGCATGGATTCAATTGATCGGCAATGGTTTTTAAAGGCCCGGATTGAGAAATGGCACAGCTTTCTTTAATTTTTTCAACAGCGTAAAGACCTTTCATCACCTGGATCAGTTCGCGGGGGTTTACCCTTCCCACCGCAACTTTCGAAATCAATCGCTCAAGGTCACCTATTGCTTTGATATTTTGGGTTAGTATTTCGGAAATTTCTTTGTTTGCAATCAGATATTCTACAATATCAAGCCGTTCCTCAACAATATTTTTAATTTTCAACGGAAGTGAAATCCACTTTTTTATCATCCGCGAGCCCATTGGTGAAATGGTGTGATCGATAACATCGACGAGGGTTGCAGCGTTTTCGTTGGATGAATACAATAATTCCAGATTACGTATTGTAAACTTATCTAACCAAACATATTTATCTTCTTCAATTCTGGAAATTTTACAAATATGACCAAGCTGGTCGTGATGGGTTTCGGCGAGGTAATGTAAAGCAGCACCTGCAGCGATGGTTCCATTTTCGATATCCTCCACCCCAAAGCCTTTAAGTGAGGTGGTGTCAAAATGCTTTAATAAAATCTCCCTTGAAAATTCTGCCGTAAAAACCCAGTCATCAAAAGTATTGATGTAGTATCTGTCGGTAAATTGCTCAGAAAACTGTTTGCGTTTAGTTTTTTGAATAATAATTTCGCTGGGCTTAAAGCTTTGCAAGAGTTTATCGATGTAATCGCCAGAACCCTGTGTTGCATAAAATTCGCCGGTCGAAATGTCGAGAAAGGCAATGCCTGTGTTTTTTGGCAGCAAATGGATGGCAGCCAAAAAATTGTTTTCCTTGTTTTCGAGAACTTTATCGTTGTATGAAACCCCCGGTGTAACCAATTCGGTAACTCCGCGTTTAACGATTGTTTTGGTCATTTTAGGGTCTTCCAACTGATCGCAAATGGCCACCCTTTGTCCGGCTCTTACAAGTTTTGGCAGGTAGGTATCGAGCGAATGGTGCGGGAAACCGGCAAGCTCAACGTAGGCTGCGGCGCCATTGGCCCGTCGGGTAAGTACAATTCCCAGAATATTGGATGCTTTGATGGCATCTGCACCAAAAGTTTCATAGAAATCGCCTACCCTGAAAAGCAGCAGCGCGTCAGGATATTTTGCCTTGATAGCATTGTATTGCTTCATCAAAGGAGTTTCGGCAGGTGTCGTGTTTTTTGGTGTTACCAACTTGTAATAAATTTCTGCAAAAATAATTTTAAATCCGGCTTAATCGGAAGCTGTGGATAATTAGCTGATAATTAGCGAAACTTTATCATGAAACAGCATGAAATAAAATATAACAAGCGTAATTTTGCATCACTATTAATGGATCAATCGGCTGATGTGATAACCGCCGGGGATAAAAATAAATTTTGATCATGATGAGAAAATTAAACAATGAGGAACTAAACAGGCTGAGCACAGACGCATTTAAAACTGCGGAAAAACTACCCTGCGTGGTTGTTCTCGACAACATCCGAAGTTTGAATAATATCGGATCGGTATTCAGAACATCCGATGCATTCAGGATTGAGGCGGTATATCTATGCGGCATAACAGCAACACCGCCGCATCGTGAAATCCATAAAACTGCGCTTGGAGCCACCGATTCAGTAAAATGGCAGTATTTTACAGAAACCGAAAATGCCATCCTGAAATTAAAATCCGAAGCTTACAGGATTTTTTCGGTTGAGCAGGCTGAAAACAGTATCACCCTTGAACAATTTGTTGTTGGTCGTAATGAAAAAATTGCGCTCGTTTTTGGTCATGAGGTAAACGGTGTGGAACAATCCATTATTAATATATCGGATGGCTGTATTGAAATTCCTCAGTTTGGCACCAAACATTCGCTGAATGTTTCGGTGAGCGCAGGTATTGTAATTTGGGAAGTTTTTAAAAAGTACGCCAGATTCATATGACCCCAACATTTAATTTTGTGTACCTGCCCTGAAAAAAGTATGTCTTGCAATATTTTGCGAATTTTTTCATACTCCGAAAAGCGATTGTCTCATTTTTAAAAGCGCATCGAGGATAAATTTTTTTTGGCTAAATAATAAATTTCTTAAAATTCTGTAACAATAAATCTTTATCAGATGTTAAATTTTTAGGCATATCAAATTGAAACAGTTTATATTTGCACCCTCAAACGTAGATATTAACAATTAAATTAGTGTTATCATGACAAAGACT
>JAIOZV010000131.1 GCA_021740425.1 Bacteroidales bacterium
ATATTACAGATTTTAGGAGTATCACTTTTTGACAAAACCCCTGTAAAAGAGCTTCTTACGAAATTGGATTACAATGATGTCAATGAACTAAATTATAATCAACTGTCACTCAACTTGTTTTAAGTGGACAGTAGTGATTGCACAAAGGTAATAATTAATAAAAATCCTGTGTTTCATGAAAGAATCCCGTTTCATCGAACAAAACAAAGAAAAATGGAGCGAGTTTAATCAAGCTTTTTCATCAGGGCAAAATGATCCGGGAGTTTTGAGTAAACTTTTTATTCAAATAACTGATGATCTTTCATTTGCACGGACATTTTACCCCAATCGTGCCATCCGCAAGTATCTTAACGGTATTACCGAACATGTTTTTCTTAATTTAAACGCACCCAAAAAAGTAAGGTTTCCGGATTTTGTAGATTTCTGGAAAACATCCCTTCCGTTGATGAACCACAGTGCCAGACTTGAGTTCTTAATTTCTTTCCTGGTGTTTGCACTTGCAGCTTTGATAGGCTATGTTTCCTCTGCCAACGATTCCACATTCGCAGCTTTTATTCTTGGCGAGGATTATATTAACCTTACTTTGGAGAACATCGAAAAAGGCAATCCTGTGGCAATTTATGAGAGTTTTGTTCCCATCGAAGGGTTTTTTAGAATTACCATTAACAATTTAATGGTTGCTGCATATACTTTTATCTTGGGTGCATTTTCGGCCATTGGCACCATTTTTATACTTCTGTACAATGGTGTGATGTTGGGTGCTTTTCAGGAATTTTTTGTGGGGCAGGGTTTGTTTAAAATTTCATTTCTTACCATCTGGCAGCATGGAACCATCGAAATATCATCAATTGTTATTGCAGGAGCTGCCGGCTTAACAATGGGAAAAGGATTGCTTTTTCCGGGGACCTATACTCGGTTTCAGAGTTTCAGGATGGCTGCAAAGCGCGGATTATTCATATTTGTTGGAATTTTTCCCCCCATTATTCTGGCAGGGTTTATCGAGAGTTTTATTACGCGACACACCGAATTGCCAGATGCAGTCAGAATTTCAACCATTGTGGTTTCATTGTTTGCAATGTTGCTTTATTATGTGTGGTATCCCGCCAGGGTTGCCTCAAAAAACAGAACTTTCGCTGGCTTCAACGAAAAAATTGATCAGGAAGAAATCCTTGATTTTGATCCCGGCGTTGTTTATACAGCCAGCCAGTTGTTCGAAAATACCCTGGTTTTGATCAGGTCGGGATTGCTGAAGTACCTTAAAGCGATTTCAATTTTGGCCATCGCCGGAAGTTTGCTTACAACTTATATTGTTAACCGTGAAATTGATATTTCGTCAGGAGTGTGGCTAAATCCCGGCTTGCCCGACTGGCCTGCCTATTTAAATTACAGCAGTAATCCTGTGTTGTATTACTTGAATAGCCTTGGGCTTGCTGCACTTTTGTTTGTATTTATTAAGCCGATAACGAAGAGCACACGCGCTTTTCAAACATCAAATAAAAATCTGCAAAGCCTGAAATTGATTTCAGTAAGCATTGGCATCGGACTGATGGTGAACGGTTTTTTTTATTTGGGTTTTTGGCCTGCCTATTTAATTTTAATCTTTTTGTTTCCGCCCCTGGTGATGGTTGCCTCCACATTTGTAAATCAAAAAGTGAATATTTTTAAAGCGCTAAAGTTTGGTTTCACCTACTATTTTTCCGACTACTTCAAAGGGCTTGAATTGTCATTTAAGTTTGGGATTTTGCAGATAATATTTTTAATTCTTTTAGAGCAGTTTTTGTTTCTTTTTCCCGAATTTGTCATTCCCTTTTTCGATATTCCCTATCAGCATTATTATTTTTATCTGACAGTGCTGCAAGGATTCCTGTTTTATTTTGTGCTGTTTTTCGGCATTGGGCTCATTGCGTTATCCATCGGTTTGCTGTATTTTTCGAGTCATGAAAAGCTTACTTCCGAAGGCCTGTTACAACGCATTGATCATTTTGGAGAATCCAAAAAAATATTTGGCTATGAACGCGAATAAAACAAAGCACAGGATATTTATTATTTGGTTTGCATCAGTTGTACTTTTCAGCCTTTTGATGCCTGCCTCAGGGTTGGCACATTCCTCATCCTTCGTAAGCTCCGGCGAAAACAAAGAAATGTTGTCGTTGGAAAAGTGGGAAGAAATTGCAAATGGTGAAAAATATTTCGACAAGAGTATTTCACGCGAAGAAATAATAATTAAACCACCTGCATCAAAGTCAAAATTGAAAGATTGGTTTGGGGAAACCACAAATTTCCTGATTGAATTCTGGCAGTATTTTGTATATGGATTGTTGATTCTTTTGCTTGCTGTTTTGATCTATTTTGTGATTTCCGAAAAAATCCTGTTCCAAAAACCCAAAAGCAAGGCAGGTAATTCCAATGCTGCCTTGGATGATTTTGATGAGGAAGCACCTGAGGCTGAATTGGAAAAACGCTTCAAACAAGCCTGCGAAGAAAAGCTTTTTGCCAGGGCTGTGAGGATAAGATTTATCATATTGCTGAGGTTTTTGAATGATATAAAATTACTCCGTTTCAGCATAGATAAAACCAACCGCAATTACCTGAATGAATTTTATAACAACGAATTTTATGAAGATTTCAAAAAGCTTGTTTTGATTTTTGAGACGGTATGGTACGGAAAACTGGCAATCGATCAGCAGGATTTTATTCAAATTGATTTGTTTTTCAGGAATTTTACCCAACGATTTTCTGCATATGAAAAATAAATATTCCACACCTCTTTTGGCCTCAGGAATACTTGCAGTAATCGTCCTGATTTTCCTGCTGTTTCTTTATCAATACAAGCTTCCGCATCATTGGGAGGTAAATTTGTACCATGACGATGGCAATCCTTATGGAACCAAATACCTATACGAAGTAATGAAACAAAGCCGCGACTCTTCACACTTTGTGCTTATCAGCAACTCCATTTCCGAAGATTTGAACATTGCCGATTCGGGAAGCGCATATTTGTTTGCAGGGAGGAATTTTTACGCCGATTCGGCGGATAAAAAAGCGCTGCTTGATTTTGTTACAAAGGGAAACGACTTGTTTATTTCGATCCACACGCCCTTTGCCCGGGGATATTCATTTTATGATGCCATGGAAAATTTCAGCATCCTCAACTATTTGTGTATCGATTCCTTTGTTGATACCGGAACTTATGTTTCATTCGTTTACGAAACCCATGTCCTGCCGTTTTGGTTTTATTATGTGCATAATTTGAAATTCGAAGAAAATATCTGGTATTATTTTGACAATTGTGAGGAGGATAGTGGTTTCTTTTCGACTGGCAATTATTGTCAATCAACGCTAAATGAAAAATACTGCAATATGATAGCTTTTGAGGAAGGAAAGGGAACGGTTTATTTATTTACCAATCCTTTGATGCTGAGCAACCATTACCTGGCGGAGCCTGAAGGTTTGGATTTTGCCAATTTGGTACTTAAAAATTTTGAAGGCAAAAAAATATATTGGGATGAGGCCAGCAAATATTCGAAAGTGTCGCAACCCCCAATTCCAAACGGGAGTTTTTTAAAATACATTTTTTCGCAACCGGGCTTAAAATGGGCCTGGTATCTTTTGGTTTGCGGAGTAATATTGTTCATAGTTTTCAGGTCGAGGCGCATGCAGCAAATCATTCCGCTAATGCCTGAAAACAAAAACAATGCTGCAAATTTTGTGAGATCCACAGCCATGCTTTACCTTTCGTCAGGGAATCACAGTAAAATTGCAAGCGAAATGATGCGTCAGTTTTTATCTTATGTTAAAATAAAATATGGCATTAAAATCAAAATGAATAATACAAACGATTACCTTTTTGATCTCGCGAATGTATCAGGTGTTGACAGCGAAGTATTCAAAAGCATTTTTAAACTGAATATTCAGCTTGAGGTGAGCAACGAATCAGAAAATTACCGCCTGAAAGAATTGAATAACTACCTGGATTATTTTTATAATAACTGTAAATAAAATGGAAGAAAACCAAAAGCCCCTGGCTGAGAAAAACACACAGCCTGAAAATTACATGGCGCAATCCGCTGAAAATTCAGCATCACCCGATGGCCGGCAGGTCCCGACTTCCGAAGTTTTGCCGTCCGAAAATGAGCAACATACCGGATTTACAATTGGAACCGGAGATAAGGCTATTATTGAGGTATCGGAAATGGCTCTGAAAATTAAACATGAAATTCAAAAAGTTATCATTGGTCAGGACGAAACCATTACATACATGCTCACAGCATTGTTTTCGGGGGGAAACCTGCTGCTCGAGGGAGTTCCCGGCGTTGCCAAAACTTTGCTGGTGAAGTTGCTGGCCAAAACACTGGATACCAGTTTTAAACGGATTCAATTTACCCCCGATCTCATGCCATCCGATATTATAGGTACTTCAATTTTCGATCTTAAGTCCTCCTCTTTCACCTTTAGAGAAGGTCCGTTGTTTTCAAATTTTATTCTTGTTGATGAAATAAATCGTGCACCCGCCAAAACGCAGGCTGCACTCATCGAAGCGATGGAAGAAAGGCAGGTTACCGTGGATGGAGAAACCTACAAGCTGGATTTCCCATTGTTTATTGTTGCCACCCAAAACCCCATCGAACAGGAAGGAACCTATAAACTTCCCGAAGCTCAGCTCGACCGTTTTATTTTTAAGCTCAACGTAAATTATCCCGATCTGGAGCAGGAAATGGAAATTTTAACACGCTTTGCCGGCGATTTTAAACTGGCTCAGATTGATGATGTGGAAAAAGTGTTTTCGGTAAATGATCTAAATAAATGCATGGCAGCCATAGAGGATGTGCAAATTTTGCCCGAACTCATCAGGTACATCGCATCCATCGTTCACAATACGCGCCAAAACGGAGATATTTTTCTGGGGGCTTCCACACGCGCATCTCTGGCCATGCTCAAGGCTTCAAAAGCTTTGGCGGCCATTAACGGGAGGAATTTCGTTACCCCCGATGATATTAAGGATGTAGCTTATCCGGTTTTAAACCACCGAATAATCCTCACACCCGAAAGGGAAATTGAAGGTGTGGAAATTAGGGAAGTTATCGATTTTATCATCGAAAAAATAGAGGTTCCGCGCTGATGAAAATGCTAAAGCAAATTTATCTTAACAACTTGTTTTTTTATGTTTTGTCGGGAATTGCTGTGCTTTTTGCTATCGCTTTTACTGTGAACTGGATATTTTTTGCAGCCCTGATTGTGCTTTCCATATTTATTGCCATTTTCCTTATCGATACTTTCCTGCTATTTCGCAAGGGTTTTAGTGTAGTGATCCTTCGAACGATGCCCGGAATTTTTTCGTTGGGCGATAAAAATACTGTGGATTTTAAGGTGGAAAATCCAAACAACATCATGCTTTTTCTAAAGCTGATTGATGAATTGCCCTATCAGTTTCAGGAACGTGATTTCTTGATCACCTTGCAATTGAATGCCTTTGAATCAAAAACTGTTGATTATGTTGTAGTGCCAACCCAAAGAGGGGCTTATGAATTCAGAAATACAAACATTTTTTCAAAAACCATGATTGGACTTGTCAGTCGAAAAGATGTTGTGACAGGAAATCACAAGGTTGCTGTTTTTCCTTCCACAGTCCTGATGAAAAAATTTGAGTTATTCGCTTTCAACAGAAACACTGGGCAGTTGGGTTCCCGAAAAATAAGAAAGATTGGGCATAGTTATGAATTCGATCATATTCAAAATTATGTTTCCGGCGACGATCCGCGGAGTATCAACTGGAAGGCAACCGGACGCAGGGCGGAGCTGATGGTAAATCACTTTATGGATGAAAAGGCTCAACAGGTGTATTGCCTGCTCGATAAAAGCCGTGGAATGCAAATGCCATTCAACGGGCTCACCCTGCTCGACCATGCCATTAATACAACTTTGGTTGTTTTAAACATTGCCTTGCTGAAATTCGACAATGCAGGATTGATTTCATTTTCCAATAAAATTGGTAACGTTATCAAAGCAGGTTCGGGAAAACACCAGCTTCATAAAATTTACAATGCGCTGTACAATGAAAAGGAAAACCGGCTTGAGGCTGATTATGAACTTTTATACAATGCCATCAGAAAAATTGTTGGTGGGCACAGCCTGCTTTTTTTATTCACCAACTTTGAAAGTGTTTACGCCATGGAGCGCGTAATGCCTCTGCTCCGCAGGATTAACAATTTTCATTTGCTTGTTGTGGTATTTTTTAAAAACAGCAAAATACAAGAGTTGGCCAATTCAGAATATACTGACATTGTCAGCATCTACGAGAAAACCATAGCCAGAAAATTCATCGCCGAAAAAGAGTTGATTGTTCAGGAGTTGAAACGACACAAAATTCAGGTGGTTTACACGAGCCCGGAAGAATTGCCTACCAACACGATAAACAAATATCTGGAGTTGAAGTCGCGAGGGCTGGTTTAAAATTTAATTTTTACAAAAAAGCTGCAAAAGGGTTTTTTGTTAAATGCCGGCAGAATATAAAATAAGTGGCTTTGAAAATGTTTCCCTCAAATTGCTTCTGTTATTTCTCATGCAAACCAGGTTTCGTTTTGCTCAGTAAATTCGAAGCGCAAGCCTTGTCTTTGCAGGGATGGCTTTGTAAATGGTTTGGGCATCCCTTGCCGGTATTTCAATAGTAATATTTGGTCTGTAATCCAATATTTTGAAACGAAATGCAGATTTTAAAAACAGAACCATTGTTTTAAATCTTTGCAAGAGCATAAATTTTTTATAAGCAGGCAGATGCCCGGAGTTTTGCTGAATTACGTTCAATGTAATTCCATTACTGAGAAACAAACAAAAAAACACAGGTTCTTTCAGGGTCGTATCAGGTAACTGCGTTACCGGTTGAGTGCTCATAGTGTCATGGGGTGCTTGTTTTTCTAAAAACGTAATTTTACTGATCGATGAAATAGAACTGTCGATATTTACAGGATATGATAATTTCCTGATCCATGAAAATCCGTTTGAGTTGGAAAGTGACCTGTCCAGCCGGATGTTTGAAATGTCAGTTTTGTGCAGCTGAATTCCCTGGAGTTCAATCATCATTATTTTGTTTTTTAAGTCGATGGAAATGCAGGGAGAATCGTGAGCTATCATTGCCGATCTTGCTTTCAGTAATGACTCTTCACTTAAAAGGTTATAGTAATTTGTGTCGCTGGCGGCAAGCTTCATTTCTATAGTAAATTTGTCCTGCTCCAAAAACGAATCATTGGATTTTGTTGTTAGGTGCACCGAAAGGTAATACATTGTGGCTGTATAAATCATAAATACTGCCATGAGGGAAAAAAGTAAATAATTGATCATTCGTTTTATGCGGTGACAAGTAGTCCGCGAAAATAGTCCGGGCATGTGTGTTGGATTGTTTAAAGCAAACGCCATGAATTAATAGATAATTACTTTCGCCCCTGGCTGAAGGTTTTTATAAACAAATTCCAGGTCATCGTCTCCGAGCCTGATGCAACCATGGGTTACCGGCATCCCAAGCAGACGTTGGTAAAGTGTGCCATGAATCAGGTAGCCATTACCCAGATCCAAAGCATAATCGCCAAGCGTGGAATAGTCGTAGCGTGATGAATGATTTGCCGAAGGGATGGGTAGTCCTTCCTCAACAAAGGCCCAGTCAGGCTTTTTCCAAACGGGATTGGTGATTTTTCCACGTACAGTGCGGATTCCTTTCGGTGTTTGAAAAGCCCATTTTTCCTGTTCCGATTTTTTTAGAACAGTCAAACTGCCAGTTGAGCAAAAACCGGTTCGGAGTGTTTGATTTCCCGAGCGAAGTGAAAATTTATTTTCGGTGGTATTAATAACGAGATAGTGTGATCGGGGTACTTTTGCTGCGAATAGTTTTTGATAGCTTTTTATGCTTTTTACCACTTTTTGTTTCTGCTCATCATTTTCTTTCTGTGATGTTGAACCGGTAAGTATTGTATTGGATGATCCGTGTGAAAATAATGGGTTAAGGTTTTGAATCAATGGAAGTGCAAACATGATAAACAAAAAGAGTATTACCGACATGATCGCGAGTGCAATAATAGCTCTTAAAACCAGGGCTCCTAAAAATCTGGCTCCTGCTTTTGCAAAATCGTTAAATTGCAATAGAAAAGCAGCGGGGTCGAAAAGTAAAATTTCCTTTTCGCCACCCCTGGCAGCACAATTCATTTTTAATATGCTAACTATTATCTTGTTGTTCATTTTAGCATCCTGTTACCAGACAATTATTTTATCGAGTGTTTGCAACGATCCTATGATGAATATCGGTGTTCCTTTGTTCACTTTAACATACAACTGATCGATATCTTCATTTGAAAACGCGATGCAACCATCCGTCCAATTGGTGCCTTTACCTCCTTCACCGTGCAACTCAATCAGTCCGCCAATATCAAGGTTCTTTGGGATGGTCCCGTTTTTTTTCTCAGCGGCAAACCGGATTTTGTCGTCCGTGTTGGGAAAATTTATCAGCAGGGCTTTATGATATTTGGTTTGTTTTCCCGATTTTTTTTCTACTATATGGTAAAGGCCTTCAGGAGTTGATTTGTCGCCTTTGTGCCGTTTATCACCAATCCAGTTTTTGCCAAGTTCAATATCATAACTGGCTTCCTCTTTTCCGGCATAGTACAGGAAACATTTTTTTTGAAATTTACTTACTACGAGTGCATAATCGTGGTGTTGGGTTGAATAGTTTAATGCCTGGGCATTTAAATCTGACCAAAGCCCGTACATTGTAAAATACTCTTCCAGCAACTGTTTTGTGATGGTGAAGGTGAAGTCAATTTCTTCCTTTGTAATTTTTAATTTTTCAATACATAAATTGTAATTGAGATTGCTAAAGGCCAGTTCGGCTTCTTTCAAACTCATTTGCGCCGATAGAAAACTGCTTCTCAATTCCTTATCCAGGGGGAGTTGGTCGAATTGTTTCTCAAACATCCTGCATTTCTCATTATATCTGCGAAGTTCTTTTTCAAGGTTTTTCCGCAAATTGCCTGAGTATGAAATTGCCTTTTTTATGGAGGCTTCTGATTGTTTTACTGATAGTTGTGCCAACTGTTCAGCCCTGCTGTACTCGCTCATAAAAAAGTACTTTTCATTTTCCCTTTTCCATATCAGGTTTGCAGAATCGTAGAGTGCTGTTGCTTCATCAAAAATAATGGTTGCATAAATTTCGGCGCCAACAGCTCTGGCTTCCGACAATTTTTCACGGGCTAAAGCAATGTCGAGGGCAGGCGACTTGCTTTGAAGCTTGATCAGTATGAGCCAACCCAAAGCTATGATAGTTAATAATGTAAAGAGCCAGAAACCTGGTTTCAACCATTTTCGGTTCATAAGTAGGATTTTTAAAAGATTGGGGCTGCCGGGGACAGTGTCCCGGGCAGCCCCCTGTTTTGTTGCTTAATGCCTGCAATGCAGGGGCTACTTTCTGGTTTTTCGTGTCGATTTTTCGATCACGGTTTTAAGCTCAAGATGAATGTTTTCAGCTTTCTCTTTGGCAACTCTGGTTTTGTCGAGTGCATTGATCAGGTCGCCACTTGTGAGCAGAGCATCAGCTTCTAAAATCATTTTCCCGATAGCAGCAATGTCGGCATTTATCAGTTCGATTGCTGTTACACCTTCTTTTCCTTTTGGGGCAGAGGCTGCCAAACTTTTGTTGGTCTCGTTCAAGGCTGTTACTTCGGCAATCAATGTTTGCGCTTCCTGACGAAGGGCTTGTTTGCGTGCCTCAGTATTTTGTTTTACCTGATTTGCCATGCTGGTTACGTTTGCAAGTTTGGTTTTAATGTCGCTGTATTTGGGAATCAGTTTCGATTTTTGTACCTCGATCAGCTCCATCACCATGTTCATCGAATCCTTTACTGCGGCCAACTGTTCGGGTTGATAAACAGAGGCTTCCTCATCCTGGGCTTGCTGGATTGTTGCTGTTGCCAGGTCGATTTCAGGGGTTGGTACTTTTGCACAACCCGTTCCAATTAATATTACGGCGACCGCAGCCACCATCAAAAATTTGTTTTTCATTAAATTCTAATTTTTAATTACAGTTAATTTTCCGGGATCTTTTGTTTTTGGATTGATGTCCCGGATAAATTTAACCTTTAGACGGCAGGTTCAAAAAAAGTAACAGTTTTTTATATCTTTTTTTTTGCATTTGGAAAAACTTATTCTGGGCTGTGAAAAATCATCTTGCCAAAATGAGGAATTCAATTAATTTGGCGGCAGTTTTAATAATACTGTTTTATTTCAAATTTTATTCTATTTCAGATCAACATGTCCAATATCTCCAAATATGAGAATGTCAGTGATGAAGAAATTGTCCGGCTGATTGTTGAAGAAAAAAACACCAGATTATTTGATATACTTTACCAGCGTTACATAAAAAAAGTTCATGATAAAACCTACAATTTGCTTGAAAATTCAGCTCTTTCTCAGGATGCCGTTCAGGTGATTTTTATCCGGGTTTACGATCGCTTGGAAAGTTTCAGAGGAAGTGCTTCTTTTTCCTCCTGGCTTTACAGCATTACCTATAATTATTGCATAGATTTTTTAAGACGACAAAAAAAATTGCATTATCCAGAATGGAATCATCAAAATGAATTGCCCGAGATTATTGACGAAAGTGAGTCGGATTTTTCAGGTATTGATGAAGATGTGTTAATGAGCCTGCTCGATGAGATTCATCCTGAGGAAAAAGTTTTGCTTGTGATGAAATACCTCGATGATATATCGATAAGAGAAATAAGTCATGCCTTGAGAATAAGTGAGAGTGCAGCCAAGATGCGACTAAAGCGTGCCCGCACACGGCTTTTGTTTATTTATCAGGAAAAAATGAAAAAAATTGAGCGAAACCAGTGACTTTTAAGCCAAAAGGTGTCTAAAGAAAAAATATTTATTATGTCGAAATTGCTTGATAAAATGGCCTTGTCTGGCCTGGTAACACCCCCGAATTTTATTACAAAAAGTTTTTCAACAAACTTTCCGGCCGCAGTAAATTTGGAATGGAATCTTTCTGAATTCGGCTTCGAGGCAATTTTTCAGGAAAATGGTCATGAGTTGATTGCCCAGTTCAACAAATATGGTGCACTTGCCGAAGTACGGAAAAACATAAAAGCAGATGAATTACCTGCTCGTTTGCTGGAGTTGCTTAAAGATTTCGGGGAATTAATGAACCTGATTGTGCTTACAAAAAAAAGCCAGGTGCAATACGAAGTAATTTATCGCGACAAGCAGCTTAACCGGTTTTTGTTGCTCATGAGCAGTGAAGGTAAAATTCTTCAGAATGAGCAGCTTTAGTGCCTTACTGGTCAGAACATGAGTTCCCGATTACAATTTGGGTTGTGGAAAATTTCCCCGCCAGCGGGATTTTTACTTCGGCCTTCTGCATTATTACATGTTCTCCTTAAAAGTTTCATTCCGGGGGCTTTTCTTTACAAATACTATCAATAGTTAGGAGTGCCAAAGGGGCAAATGACCATGTTTTGTCTCGATTTTCATAATATCCTTTATTCATTTGAGAAGGTTTTTTTCCTTTAAATTATCTACGATTCAATGGAATTCAACAACCTGAAAAGTAAGTTGAATTGAATGTTATAAAACAAGCTTTGGATTCAGCCCGGAATACTCAGCAATAAATTCAGAATTTGATACGGATTAGTTGCCTAAAACCAATAATTTTCACTGTTATTAATATCAAAGTAGTACTTTTGCAGTATGTTAAAACATTAAAATTTTACAATTATGAAAAAAGGTTTACTATTAATTGCTGTGTTTTTTATCGTAGTTTTTGCATCGGCTCAAACTGATTTATTTTTCTCGGAATATTGCGAGGGTTCTGGAAATAACAAGGGTTTAGAGATTTATAATCCCACCAGCCAAACCATCAACCTCAACGATTATTGGGTGGTTAGATATAGCAACGGAAGTTCTGTTTTTACCGAAGGTGGCGTAACTCAGTTACAAGGATCGCTTGAGCCTTATGAAACTCATGTTCTGGTCAACGGACAAACTACCAGTAC
>JAIOZV010000132.1 GCA_021740425.1 Bacteroidales bacterium
ACAAAATCCGGAGTTGAATCATTTCTTGCAAATATCGGTGTCCCCTTGGCCATCCTGAGCTTTGTCCTGATTTACTTCATTGTTAAACCTGCCTACCTGCTCAATATCGATCCTGAATCGCTGGGAAATTCAGCAAGGCTTGTTTTCGATAAAATCGGGGCTGCTGAATTTTCAAGGATTAATATTGCCATGCTGGCCATTTTTATTTTCGGTGTTGTATTATGGATGACCGAAGCCATCCCCAATTATCTTACCTCACTAATTATTATCATCACACTTGTACTCACCGGTGTACTCCCCGAAAAAGAAGCCTACGCTCAGCTTGGGCACAAGGTGATGTGGCTCAACATTATGTCGTTTGTGCTGGCGAGTATGCTTGTGAAAACAGGCCTTGCCAAGCGGTTTGCGCTTTGGTTTATCGTAAAATTCGGGAAACATTCTTCATCAATTTTCCTGAGCTTTCTGTTTATCAATGTGGTGCTGTCGGCTTTTATTTCGGCAACAACTGCCAAAGCTGCCATACTCCTTCCGATTTTTATGGTCATAGCAGCCATTTATGGAGCACGGGGCGGTGATAAAAAAAATAATTTCGGGAGGAATATTGTACTACAAAACTTGTTTTACATCAATATCGGAGCCAGTGGATTTTTAACAGGTTCAGGAGCCAACCTTTTGGCAGCAGCACTGATTACCGGTGCTACCGGGACTGATATTTTTTTTACAGACTGGATGAAGGCCAACTTCCTGGTATCTGTGCTTCTCTTATTTCTCGGTTATCTTGTAGCTACCCGAATCTTTTTCCCCTTGAAAAAAGAAGAACGCTTGCCACAGATTGCCGGGGGAATGGAACGCTTGAAGACAGAGCTGCACAAATTGGGAAAGATGGATTTTCAGGAAATAAAATCCGCTTTGCTCTTCATCACTATTCTGGTTTTGTGGTCAACGGATAAATACCATGGAATCAGCCCGACATCCGTTGCATTTTTGGGAGCCATCGTTGCCTTGCTTCCCCGCATTGGAATTCTCAAATGGAATGATGTGGATATCCCCTGGCACCTCATGTTGTTTTCAGCAGGCGCATATACACTTGGTGCCGGTTTTAGTACCACCGGCCTGCCCTCTATTTCGGTAAATGCAATCTTCGATGGTTTGGGTTTTGGCAACAACACGCCATTTTGGGTGCTGTATCTGGCGCTCACCTTTGCGATGGCGTTCAGCGCCCTGGTTTTTCAGTCCAAAACCATGCGCACCATGATATTTGTCCCCATCGCAATCGGCGTAGCCAACAGGTTTGGATTTTCTGTCTTTAGCCTTGCCCTTCCTGTAGCCTTCCTCATCGAGCATGTGTATATGCTTCCCTTTAACAGCAAGCCTGCAGCCCTGCTTTACGAAACCGACCAATACAGCCTTACCGATACCTTTAAATTTGGTTTTACCATGCTTGTCATAGGATGGCTTGTGAATATTTTAATGGGCGAAACCTGGTATCGCTATCTCGAAATCACCCCAAACGGAGTATTCGGGATTTTTTAAAAGAGTTTTAATAAGTTTTTTTCGTATCCACTTTGTCGGGCTCTGACTTATCAGCGGTATTCATTTGGCAGTGCCTGATTCACTTCTTCGAATATCAAAAATCCATTCTCGCTTTAAAACTTACCTTTGCTGCCAATTTAAATAAATGACTGTTTTGGAAAATTTTGAAGAACTTGGAATCGGTAAAGATTATATCAAAGGCTTAAATGAGCTCGGCATTTTTATACCTACCGAAATACAAAATACTGTAATCCCTTTATTAATCAATAACGACACCGATCTGGTAGGGCAGGCTCAAACCGGTACCGGTAAAACCGCAGCCTACGGATTGCCCTTGCTCCAAAGGATTAATGTAAACCGTAAAGTGGTTCAGGGACTTATTTTGTGCCCAACCCGTGAACTGGGACAACAAATTGCAAAGCAATTGTTCAGATTTACCAAATACACCGACAAGATTTTTACTGAGGCGGTTTATGGAGGCGCACCCATCGACAGGCAAATTGCAGCTCTGCGAAGACCAACACATATTGTGGTGGCAACTCCCGGCAGACTCATCGACCTTGTTAAGCGTGAAGCTGTGGATTTAACAAACGTAAAAACTGTGATCCTCGATGAAGCCGATGAAATGCTTAGTATGGGATTTAAAAAAGAACTCGACCAGATTTTGAACTTTGTTTCCAATGCCGAAAACAAATGGCTGTTTTCGGCAACCATGCCCCACGGAATAAAGCAAATTGTGAATGAGCACCTTTCACCGGACGCTCATCGCATCGAAGTTTCTGCTCAAAATGTTGTAAATAAAAACATCGATCATCAATATTTTGTGTGTGATGAAAATGAAAAACTCAATGTACTGATTAAATTTCTTAATAACCGTGCGGATGACAGGGGAATGGTTTTTTGCCGAACTAAGGCCGCTGCTCAAAAGTTGACCAAACAACTCATTGCCAAGAATATTTCGGCGGATGCCATTCATGGGGATTTATTGCAAAAGGAACGCGAAAAAGCTATGCGGGCCTTCAAAAAAAGCAGATTACAAATTCTGGTTGCTACCGACATTGCCGCCCGGGGCATTGATGTTGCCGACCTTGCATACATCATTCATTACCAACTGCCCGACCAAATTGATTATTACACCCACCGTAGTGGACGCACAGCAAGAGCCGGGAAAAATGGCATTTCCTTGTGTCTGGTAACTTCGGGAGAACTAAACCAACTCAGGGGTTTCGAGAAAGAGCTGGGTATCTTTTTCGAGCAGGTCAGATAGTGAGGAGTATTGGATGTGTCCATCCACAGGCTGATTTTTTACTACTTTTTTTTTATTTTAGTGGAAAATATTCATTGAAACAGTCAGGAAAAATGGCAGTTATCAGTCGGCAGTATGCAAAATATATTAATACCAGGGCAAAACCATTAATAATGTAGGTTTTTATAAAATTGTATTTCAATAATTTAGCATGATTAATTTGAAAAATTTACAACCGACAGGCTGCTTTTGACTTTGAACTTTTTAAAATAATCTTCTTTTTTCTATTAAAACAACACCGACGAAAATTGTGGTAGGATCTTCCAAATGAAATGTACACTTTTTGAACCATAAAGCACTACCAAATAACAATCCGGGCAATTTGCCCCGGCACCTTCGTTTCTGGTTTATTCGATTTCCAACCCCTGTCACTGCCAAAATGATAACAACTTTGCTTTTGCACGAATTTTGATTTACCACAATTCTTTCAAAATGAAATACTAAAAGTGATGGAATACAAAGACTATTATAAAATTTTGGGTGTTGACAAAAAGGCAAGCCAGGAGGAAATAAAAAAACAATACCGGAAACTGGTGCGTAAATACCACCCCGACAAAAACCCCGACAATAAAGGAGCAGAGGAAAAATTTAAGGAATTGCAGGAAGCTTACGAAGTGTTAAAGGATACTGAAAAACGCTCAAAATATGATCTGCTCGGCTCAAACTGGAAGCAATATCAACATGCAGGTTCAGGTGCAAACGGATTTGATTTTTCACAATGGGCAAATTCAGGTCATGGCAGACAGTATCGAACCTCCGATGATATGTTTGGAGACGGTGGCGGATTTAGCGATTTCTTCGAGAGTTTTTTTGCCGGGGGGCAACCGCAAGGAAGAGGCTTTGGTGGAGGAAGACGATCAGCAGATTTCAGGCAAATAAAAGGCAGGAATTATGAGGCCAACATCAGGCTCAACCTCACCGAAGCGTTTCATGGCACCTCCACCCTCCTCAATGTTGACAACCGAAAAATTAAAATCAATCTTAAACCAGGCGTTAAAGACGGGCAAACCCTGCGTGTGAAAGGCAAAGGAGCTACATCTCAAAACGGAGGTGAGAATGGGGATTTGATGTTGAAAATCTCGGTTACAAACAATACCAGTTTTAGGCTGGATGATAATAATCTTCACCTGAATGTTGAGGTTGATCTTTACACCGCATTGCTTGGTGGAAAAATAACCGTAAACACAATCAGTGGGCCCATAAATTTGAACATTCCTGCCGAAACACCCAATGGAAAAACATTAAGGCTCAAAGGAAAGGGAATGCCGGTCTATGGTAAAACTGACGAATTCGGCGATTTGTACTTAAAAATTCAAGTTGTACTTCCAAAGCAACTCACCGCAGAAGAGATCAGCCTCTTCGAAAAGTTATCCGCATTGCGCAAATAGGTTTACGGCAGCCACAACGGCTGCCTTTTTATGTTGCACCCCGAAAATAATTGTACAGCATTGTCGTTACTCAAATCTAATTTATCAACTAAACAAAACTTATCGAACACACCTTTTACCTCCGGCTTTATGAAAAAACTCTTCGCGGCACTGCTCATACCCATTTCCATTTTTACACTATTCGGCTTCAAATCATTACAGGCACAGGATGCTACGATTCGTGGTTTTATTTATGAAAAAGAAACAGGGGAGCCTATCATTTTTACAAATGTGTATTTGTACAAAACCTCCTATGGCGCAGCATCAGATGTAAATGGTTATTTTGCCATAACTAAAATTCCGGCAGGAAACTATACCCTCATGGTTACCTATCTGGGCTACGACACACTCAAAATAGCGGTTAACCTTAAACCTGGTGAAATACGCACCGAAAATCTTTTTCTCGAAAAGTCATCAGTAATGCTAGATATTGTCAGCGTTTCGGCGGAACGCCAGGCTGCTAAAACTGAAACCCAAACCTCCATTGTAAAAGTAACTCCTTTGCAGATTAAGCAGATACCTACCATCGGAGGTCAGGCAGATATAGCCCAGTACCTGCAGGTGCTGCCGGGTGTAATTTTTACGGGCGACCAGGGTGGGCAGCTATACATCAGAGGAGGGTCTCCAATCCAAAACAAAGTATTGCTTGATGGGATGGTGATTTATAATCCATTCCACTCCATCGGCCTTTTTTCGGTTTTTGAAACAGATATCATCAGGAATGCAGATATTTACACCGGTGGTTTTAATGCAGAACACGGAGGAAGGATTTCTTCGGTAATGGACATTACCACCCGCGATGGCAACAAAAAGAGACTTGCCGGAAAAGTCGGAGCCTCAACCTTTGGCGCAAGCGTATTGCTTGAAGGACCCCTTAAAAAGCAAGCAGAAAATGGTGGCGGCAGTTCTTCTTTTATCCTTTCTGCCAAAAACTCCTACCTTGAGCAATCATCAAAAGTTTTTTACGATTATGTGAACGAGGATGGCCTGCCATTCAACTTTCTGGATTTGTATGGAAAAGTATCCATCAACAGTGCAAACGGGAGCAAAATCAACTTTTTTGGTTTCAACTTTACCGATAAAGTAAATTACCAGGATATTTCAGATTACCATTGGGATGCTTTTGGCGGGGGTGCCAATTTTGTAGTCATTCCGGGCAATTCACCTGTATTAATGGAAGGTGTATTTGCCTACTCATCTTACAAAATGCAATTGGATGAAGAAAATCAGCAACCCCGAACCAGCTCAATAAACGGTTTTAATGCCGGGTTGAATTTTACCTATTTCATGGGTAAAAATGAATTGAAGTATGGCCTTGAATTAAATGGCTTTAAAACAGATTTTGAATTTTTTAACGAAACCGGTTCAAAAATTGAACAACAACAAAATACAACCGAAATATCCCTTTACGGGAAGTACAAACTAACTGCCGGAAAATTTCTCATAGAACCAGGCATGAGGATGCAATGGTATGCTTCATTGTCAGAAGTGTCGCTTGAACCTCGCTTCGCCATGAAATACAATGCCACAAACAAAACCAGAATAAAACTGGCTGCCGGCATTTATTCCCAAAATCTGATCAGTGCGCGGTCGGACAAGGATGTTGTGAATTTGTTTTACGGATTCCTTTCTGGTCCTGAAAATCTTCCACAAGAATTCGATGGAAAAGAAGTGAGCAGTAAACTTCAAAAATCGCAACACTTAGTTGTTGGGCTTGAGCACGATCTTTCAAGAAGTCTGACCGTTAACCTTGAAGGGTATTATAAGTATTTCCCGCAGCTTACCAATTTGAACAGATATAAAATTTACAACGAGGAAGATGCCCCTCCCGGCACACCGGATATTGAGAAAAAAGATTTCATTATCGAAAAAGGAAAAGCCTATGGTGTAGATCTTTCACTGAAATATTCCAAAAATGGACTCTATTTTGGGGGGGCTTATTCATTCGCTTTTGTTGAACGATACGATGGCGAAATCTGGTATTATCCGCACTACGACCGACGCCACAATCTGAATATGCTGGGCTCATACACATTTGGAGATTTAAGTCAGTGGGAATTGAGCCTGCGCTGGAATTTTGGTTCAGGCTTCCCGTTTACACAAACCCAGGGGTATTTCGAAAAGCTATATTTCACCGGTGGCATCAATACTGATTACCTGAATGAAAATGGAAACATGGGTGTTCAATATGCCGAATTGAATGAAGGCAGGCTTCCTACATATCACCGGCTTGACTTTAACATAAAAAGAATCTTTTTTCTTTCCGAAACTACCACTTTACAGGCAGATTTCAGCGTAACTAATGTTTATGATCGTGAAAATGTGTTTTATGTAAACCGAATTTCTGGTGACATAGTCCGTCAGTTGCCTATTATGCCAAGCCTTGGTCTTACGCTTTCCTTTTAATCCGGCTTAACTAGCACAAGCCAGGAAATTCAGTTTTACTACTCACGGGTCTTTGGTCAAAGACCAGATAAGATGATATTTCTGTAGGACATAAAAAAAACCTTTCGCGGGGGGTATTTGCGAAAGGTTTAATTGTTTTAGGATTACCGGTCGAATGATTCTCTTAACCAAACCAGTCAGAAGACATATTAAAACCATTCAACTTTGCTTGCACCTCGAACTGTTTTTAGGATTGGGGAAACCACCTTAGTTGGGGCTAAAATGGGGAACGATGAAAATGGATAATTCTGCCTGATAATTTAGATGTGTGAACAAACAGTTGGGATGCAATATTTTAAAGAACTTTTTACTTGATGAAATAATATGCGGCTAAAATATAATCTTTTTTCCGAAAAGTCAAATACACATACCGAATATTAACATATATAGAAACTGTAAATGTACCTGTTTAATGAATAAGCGCTGGGAATTTTTGAATGAACGTACCGATCTCTCGAATAAGCGTATTTTCAAAAAAATTTTAAAAAAGCTCAATTTATATAGTTTCTAAATAAAACAAGGCATTTTTTATAGATTTCAGTGAATTTTAACTGTTATTTTTCATTGATTATTTGCTATTTTTTAACCTCCTTAAAAAATTATTAATCATTTTACTATCTTTACGGTAATTAAAATATTCACAAAGTCAAAAAATGGGAGGCTCTTATGAAAAAAAATGTTTTACTACTATTCGTTAGCATGTTCATGCTCCTTGGTTGTTCTCAGGTTAAAAAGGAAAAAACAGACATTCAACAGGAAAAAGATGCTATAAAGTTGGTTTTGGAAAAATATGCTATTGCCAACGAAACCCAGGATATGGATATGATCGAGGAAATTTGGTGTCCATCCGAGAGTATTGTAAGTTTCGGGACGCTTTCCGGCGAAAAGATGGTGGGCTGGGCTCAGATCAGAAATGCAGTTGAAGCCCAATTTAGCAGGTTTAGCAATACATTTATTTCCTATCGTGATCAAATCATCGAAGTTAATTCATCCGGAAATACCGCATGGTTTTCAGAAATTATAAATTACAATTTCATCATGGATGGAGAAGCTCACAGTTATGAAGGTTTAAGATATAGTGGTGTTTTGGTTAAAAAAGATGGGAAATGGCTTTTGGTGCAAACACACATGTCGGTGCCTGAACGACCAAAAAAGAAATAATCATTGGAAATAAAAAACCGCTCAGTTAATTTTCTGAACGGTTTTTTTTAGGTAAAATAAATTTAATCGGACTTACAAAGCCCCTTCAAATTGTTTTAGGAAGCGAATATCATTCTCGAAAAACAACCTTAAATCATCAATTTGGTATTTGAGCATCGTGATTCTTTCGATGCCCATCCCAAAGGCCAGTCCTGTAAATTCCTTGCTGTCGATGTTGCAACTTTCCAAAACATTGGGGTCAACCATTCCACAACCCAGAATTTCGACCCATCCCGAATATTTACATATTTTGCAGCCTGATCCACCACAAATGTTACATGAAATATCCATTTCAGCAGAAGGTTCCGTAAACGGGAAATAAGAAGGTCTGAATCTGACCCTGGTATGTTCGCCAAAAAACTCACGCGCAAAATAGTAAAGGGTTTGTTTTAGGTCGGCAAACGAAACATTGTGATCGATATATAGCCCTTCAACCTGGTGAAAAATACAGTGAGCCCGTGCCGAAATGGCTTCGTTGCGAAAAACCCTGCCCGGGGCAACGATCCGTATTGGGGGCTTTTGGCTTTCCATTACCCTTACCTGCACCGATGAGGTGTGTGTACGAAGGGCTATTTTTTCGAGGGATGGCGTTTTATCATCACTGATAAAAAAAGTATCCTGCATATCACGGGCAGGATGCTCCTCCGGAAAATTAAGTGCAGAAAAATTATGCCAGTCATTTTCGATTTCGGGGCCTTCAGCAACCGTATAGCCGATTCTGCTGAAAATGTCAAGAATCTGACGTCTGACAATGGAAAGTGGATGGCGAGTTCCGGGGTTCCTGAAATCCACAGGCCTTGTCAAATCAATGTCTTCGTTGTCGGTTGTATGATTTGTGAGTGTAATTATTTGTTTCAGTTCATTGAGCTTATGCTGCGCGTTGTTTTTCAGAGTATTTAAAATACTTCCCACCTCTTTGCGCTCTTCGGCAGCAACGGTTTTAAAATCACCGAACAATGCAGGAATTTTCCCCTTTTTACTCAGGTATTCAATTCTGAATTCCTCAAGCTTTTCGAGCGAATCGGTGGAAAAATCCTCGACTTCCTTTAGTATTTTTTCTATTTTATCTTTCATAAACAATTGAATTGTTTCAAGCTTATTTCACAATCTCGATGGTCATTTTAACATCGTCTGCCGGACGATCGCCGGGCTGGGTTTTCACAGCAGCTATTTTGTCGATTACATCAAACCCATCAGCGATTTGCCCGAAAACTGTGTATTCGCCGTCAAGATGTGGTGTTCCTCCAACAGTTGAATAGGCTTTTAGTTGCTCCTCAATAAATTTAGTTCCCATTTTTCCCTCCATCATGTTTAGGGTGGGTTGGTTATAAACCTGTCCCTGCACAATATAAAACTGCGATCCCGATGATTCCTTTTTTGGATTTACCTGATCACCCTGTCGGGCTGCTGCCAAAGCTCCTTTTTTATGAAAATGTGCTGGTGTGAACTCAGCAGGAACTTTGTACCCGGGATCCATTTTTCCGGCGGCATTCTGGCCTCCCTGAATCATAAAATTCTGAATAACCCGATGAAATATGGATCCATTGTACCAACCTTCCTCCACAAGTTTAACAAAATTGTCGCGGTGCTTCGGGGTGTCATTGTATAAATAGCCCTTCATGTCGCCATAATCGGTATGGATTATAAACTTCACTGTTTTTTCCTGGGCAAGAAGTTGCAGTCCGCAAATCACAACTATAGCAACAATAAATATTCTTTTTTTCATTTATTCGATGATTGTTTAGCTTATTCTTCAATCAGTTTTATAGTCATTTTCACATCTTCAACCGGACGATCACCCGGCTGTGTTTTAACGGCAGCAATCTGATCTATCACATCCAGGCCTTCAATTACCTCACCGAATACAGTATATTGATTATCCAGGAAGGGTGTTCCGCCAATGGTTTGATAGGTTTTTATCTGATCGGTTGTATAAATTGCCCCGGTGCGGGGAGCCATTCTGTTCAGCTCATCAGCTGTAGCTTTTTTACCTTGAACAATATAAAATTGTGACCCTGATGATTCCTTTTTTGGATTTACCTGATCGCCCATGCGGGCTGCAGATAAGGCACCTTTTTTATGGATAAATTCCGGGTTAAATTCAGCCTCAATGGTATAACCCGGGCCTCCCGAACCCAGGCGCTGGCCGGGTGCTGCGTTTTTTGAATCGGGATCACCTCCCTGAATCATAAAATCGCGTATAACGCGATGAAACAGGGTGCCATCGTAAAAACCATCTTTTATGAGTTTGATAAAATTGTCGCGGTGCTTGGGTGTTTCATCGTAGAGCAGAATAGTCATGTCCCCAAACTTGGTGCTAATAATTGCTTTTTGTCCTGTTTTTATATCCTGCGAATCGGTTTTATTTACTTCATCGCTTACCTTTGAAGTGGCTTCACTTTTTGAGGTAGCCATATTATCCGAAGCCTTTTCACTTTTCACTTCCTTTTTTACAACGGGTTTTCCGGTTTTTTCCTCGCTTGTTGTTTGATTGTTGCAGGCTACAAATGTAAAGACTGCCAATATTGAAATCAAAAGAATACTTTTCACTTTCATAATAATTGTTTTTATCCATTAAAAAGTTTAATTTTTTGCTGAAAAAATGCAAATAACGCAATTTTTTTTCAGTAGTGAAAATAGGAATGGATATCATTTTTTTGGATTCTTGATTCGATCAGGATTTTCACTAAGGAAATTTTTCCAGCTATTGTAACTCTTGGTTGATGATACTTTTTGGTTGTTAAAATAATGACAAACAGCTACAGCAAGCCCGTCGGTGGCATCAAAATATTCGGGGATTTCAGGCAGTTTGATCAAATTCCCCAACATGCCCGCAACCTGATCTTTGGAAGCATTGCCATTGCCTGTGACCGATCTTTTAATTTCACGCGGCGAATATTCAGTGATTGGAATATTCCTGTAAAGCGCTGCTGCCATAGCCACGCCCTGAGCACGGCCAAGCTTTAACATCGACTGAACATTTTTGGCATAAAACGGTGCTTCAATAGCAAGTTCATCGGGCTTGTACTCTTCTGCCAGATTAAGAACCCGTTCAAATATTTTCTTTAATCTCAATGGATGGCCTTCGTATTTGGACAATTTCAATACACCAAGGGTAATTAAACTGATTTCCTTCCCTTTGATACCAATCAGGCCATAGCCTAAAATTACCGTTCCCGGGTCGATACCTAAAATTATGCGATCGTAATCCACAGTCTTTGTTTTTTACAAAATTAGCTTATTAAACACTCGAAAATCCAAAGGGCATGTTGAAGGATACTCATCATTTAGGATAGCGGTGAATTTTATTAAAAATTAGCCATGGCCATACAAAATTGAAGATCTCTTATGTGCAGATTGATTCTTTGGAATCATCTGATTTTGGATTGCTGATGATGGTTTCGGCAAAAATGAAATCCGATAGCCAGGTCATTTTAATGTTTTCCCGGTTTCCATCAAATAGAACCACTCTGTTTTCATCGGCTTCAAAAACGCTGGCATCGTCTGTGAATCTTTCCTCATAAGGCTTTTCGTAAGATTTTTTGAGCAGTATGGTATTAAAAGTCTGAGGTGTTTGCACAAGCCTGAATTGATTTCTGTCCACCGCATAATTTTGTTCTCCTTCAATTTTTCTCAGCGATTCAGATGGCAAAACAACGGGGATTGCTCCACCATATATATGTGCAAGTCGAAAACCCTGCAAAATCACATCTTTGGAAACCAATGGGCGCACCCCGTCGTGAACGGCTACCAAACCATCGCCTAAAACCATTCGTAAACCGTTTAATACCGAAAAAAAACGCTCTTTACCCCCTGCAACAACCTGATGTGGAATCACAAATCGGTATTCGGAGATTAAGCGGTTCCAGGTTTCGATGTGATCAAAAGGCAGCACCAACACAATTTTAATTTCCGAAAAACAATCATAGAACTTGTGTATGGTATGCATAAGCACAGGCCGCCCGGCAAGCAGCAGGAACTGTTTGGGCGTTTTGGTTTCCATTCGGGAGCCATGGCCTCCTGCTACAATAATTACTGATTTTGAAATTGATTTTTCCATAAAAAAAGGGCTGTGTTAATGCAGCCCTTCAAAATTATAATTTCATTAACTAAA
>JAIOZV010000133.1 GCA_021740425.1 Bacteroidales bacterium
AACTGATAACTATTAACTATTACTCGTTATTTGTTATTTTTTCCTGAAACTGTTAACTATTAACCAATAACCATTAACCTTTTCCCTCTATCCTCTCCCATCTAACCTCTAATCTCTACATCCTGAATACCCCAAACTTACTATCCTCAAACTTCTTATTGAGTGAGGCTGCAATGCCCATGGCCAATATCTTTCTGGTATCAACGGGATCAATAATGCCATCGTCCCAGATACGGGCAGTCGAGTAATAGGCGGATCCTTCCTCTTCATATTTTTTCAGGATATCTTCGCGCATGGCTTCGCGCACTTTAGCATCCAGTTCCTGGCCTCTGGCTCTGAGTTGGTCTTCTTTTACCTGTATCAAAACGCCGGCAGCCTGCTCACCTCCCATCACCGAAATTTTGGAATTGGGCCACATCAGCAATAATCGAGGATCATAAGCCCTGCCGGCCATGGCGTAATTTCCGGCGCCAAATGAACCGCCAAAGACCACCGTAAATTTTGGCACATTGGCATTTGCTGTGGCGTGGACAAACTTGGCGCCATCACGTGCTATGCCGCCACGTTCATATTCTTTGCCCACTATAAAACCGGTGATGTTTTGCAGGTAAATAATGGGTACTTTGCGGAAAGCACACAGCTCGATAAAATGTGCGCCTTTGAGGGAAGATTCGGAAAACAGCACGCCGTTGTTGGCGATGATCCCAACCGGAAACCCCATGATGTTGGCAAAACCTGTAACAAGGGTTGGTGCATATCTTGCTTTAAATTCGTGAAAGCGGCTGCCATCCACCAGGCGGGCGATGATTTCTTTCGAATCAACAGCCTTACGCAAATCAATGGGAGCAATACCATACAATTCTTCCGGATCGTAATATGGTTCTTCAATGGGAGACAAATTCAACACCTGCTTCTCCTTTTTCTCCAATGTCTGGAAAATATTTCTGCATATCTGAATGGCATGGCGATCATTTTCGGCCATATGATCAGCTACTCCTGAAATTGCGGTATGCACGTTGGCACCACCGAGTTCTTCGGCAGTAACTTCTTCGCCGGTTGCTGCCTTAACCAAAGGAGGCCCTCCAATAAAGATGGTCCCTTGTTTTTTTACGATGATGGTTTCGTCACTCATGGCCGGAACGTAAGCCCCACCGGCAGTACACGATCCCATCACAATAGCAATTTGAGGCACACCAAGTGCAGAAAGCTTGGACTGATTATAAAAGAACCTTCCAAAATCGTAGCGATCAGCAAATACCTTTGATTGGTCAGGTAAGAAAATTCCGCCGGAGTCAACCATATACACGCAGGGTAAGTGGTTTTCGATGGCAATTTCCTGGGCACGAACGTGCTTTTTGATGGTTTCGGCCACATAAGTTCCACCCTTTACAGTGGCATCATTGGCTACAATCATTGCCTCACGGCCATGAATAATACCAATTCCTGTTACGATGCCTGCAGATGGGAACTGATCGTCGTGAGAACCCCATGCAGCAAGAGATGAGAGCTCAAGGAAGGGAGTGTTCTGATCTATCAATAAATCAATCCTTTCGCGGGCCAGCAATTTGCCTCGCTTTTTATGACGCTCGACAGATGAGGGTGTGCCCCCTTTTCTTACCAGCCTGATGCGCTCGCGGAAGGTTTTGAGTATTTCCTGATAGTGCATTTTGTTTTCGATAAATTCCGGGGAATTCGGGTCGATTTTGCTTTCGATTCTATACAAGGTGTGGTGGTTTTTGATGTTTTAACTTAGATATCACAATCAAATTTGTGTCATGGGTAAAAATAGCACCTTTGCCCGATACTGCAAAAAGCGAAAGGGTTTTTAACAAAAATTAAAGAGTTCAGGAAATCAAGTTTTGCAAGCATTCCAAACCCATCAGAGAAAATAATCTGCCGACAAATTTCCTAAAATATAATATTAACCTCCATTTTTCATTAATTGATTAGAAAACATCATAAAAAACTCATCATCATGCAAACAATTTTAGGCTCAGGTGGAAGTATTGGAACAGAACTGGCAAAAGCGCTCAAAACTTACACATCAGATATCAGGCTGGTAGCAAGAAATCCAAAAAAAGTGAATGAAACGGATCAGCTTTTTAAGGCAGATCTTACCCATCCAAACGAAGTGGATCGTGCAATCGAAGGCTCTGAAATAACTTATGTGACCATTGGTTTTGCTTACGACAAAAAACTTTGGAAACAAGTTTGGGTTCCATTGATCAAAGCAGTGATTGAGGCCTGTAAAAAACACAAAAGCAAACTTGTATTTTTCGACAACATTTATATGTACGACAGAGATCACCTTAGCAACATGACCGAGGAAACACCAATCCGGCCAACGAGCGTCAAAGGTGAAATAAGAGCTGAAGTTGCTCAACTCATCATGAAAGAAGTTGCAAATAAAGATCTTACTGCTTTGATTGCACGGGCTGCGGATTTTTTGGGCACTAAAAATTCAGTTGCTGTTGAAACAATTTATAAAAACCTAAAAAAAGGTAAACCGGCTGATTTGATTGCATCAGCAGATAAAATTCATAATTTCACCTGGGTTCCTGATGCAGGAAAAGCCACAGCAATTTTAGGAAATACACCAGACGCTTACAACCAGGTATGGCATTTGCCCAGCATTTCAGAAAAACTCACTATGAAGCAATGGGTTGAATTGTTTGCCACCGAATTGGGAGTAAAACCAAAATCACGTGTGCTGCCCATCTGGATGATGGGGATTTTAGGAATATTTGTTCCCATCATGAAAGAGCTAAAGGAAATGGCCTACCAAAACGACCGCGATTATTATTTTAACAGCAGCAAATTTGAAAAGCGGTTTGGGTATAAACCCATTGGGGCAAAAGAAGCGGTGAAGGAGATTGTTCACCAGCTTGAAAAGCAATAACACTAAAACCGATACCCAATGGCTACGCCCAGGTTAAATATCGACTTGTTGTTCCATTTTTTTGTTCCCTCAATTCCGTCGTATTCAAATTCGGCTCCATAGCCCAGTCCAATGTTAAAATCATAATAAAGATGGTCGGAAACTACGCGCTGAAGGCCTGTGCTGAGAAGAATCCCTCCAAAAGATTTAGATAAATCCGAGCGGTATCCATTCGATTTTAAAATCTGATATTCACCTTGATAAATGGTACCCAGCGAAACATAATTTGCCGATAAACCATTCCCTGTTTTCCCCATCAAAATGCGCATGTTGAGGTTGTAGTAGTATCGACCCTCAAGCAATGCCACAGGCGAAAAAATGTAAGCGCTGTAATCGTAAGCTCTAGCAATAAGATACTCTATCCGGCTGCTTAATTTGGTATTTATCGAAAAAGGCGAAGATCCGATTTTTAACTCTGCTGAAATATTCGGGGTAATTGAGCTGATAATCGATTTCCTTATCGCAGTAATGCTTACAATATTTGCAATATTGGTTTTAAGTAAAAAACGGTCGGCAGCCTGACACCGAAGTACCGGACAAAGTTTCTCATAGTCGAGCTTTTGCTTATCGCGGGTAAACGCAAGGCCTGCATTGACATAGGTAGCCAAAAAACCATAGGATATACCACGATCACCAATCGCGTTATTGTATCCTCCTTTGATGCCAAAATCAAGGTAGCCGTATTTCAGAAAACGATGCTGCATGCCCCAGGCGGCAAAAACAGAAAAAATATCAGGGAAAGAAATATTGTCAGCAGGATTTGTTTCATGCATATTGATATGATAGGCAGCTCCACCGGCGAAATATGCACCAGATAAACTGGTTGAAGCCTTGCCATTTCTGATATTTTTCAGGGTTTTATAGTACCATCGCGCTTCCAGCGCACCCTCCAGGCCATAATTGTATCCCCGGTCATCATTTTTAAAAAAGGTGGAAACGTTGCTCATGGAGACCATGGCATCCAACGAAAACCCGTTTGCAATCCTCTTTTCAAAACTCACCTTTAAAAACCCTCCTGTATATCCTTCGGTGGCCACAATCAAGTTGACCTTCAGCAGCCAGTTGGGATCTTCGTGCAGCATGAAAGCGTATTCCATGGGGGTAAGATACTTCACTGTGCTGTCTTGGTTTTGCTCTGTTGAATAGGTCAGCGAATCGGTTTGTGCCTGACTAAAGTTCACAACAACGGTCAGGAAAAGTATTGTTAAAATTGCTTTGATGCAGGAATGTTTCATGTTCATTTTTTTATCGTTTCATTAAAAAAACCAAGTGCAATGTATTGTTTCGGTGAAAATCTGCCGGAATATTATAGCTATATCAACAATTAAAACCTGTAACCAATCCCGAAGCCCAGATTAAAAATTGGTATGGCAGATCTGGTCTGGTTACTTTGTGTTCCACTATAACCATGATGGTAATACTCGATGCCATAGCCAAAACCAATATTCAGGTCAAGATATAGATGCTTTGAAATCAATCGCTGAATGCCGGTCCCGGCCATAATCCCGAATAAAGAACTTCCCTCTTTTGACCGGCATCCATTCGACAAATGATTGTAATATTCGCCCTGATAGGTTGCTCCCAGCGAGATGTAGTTTGCCGACAACCCGTTTCCGGTTTTACCCATGAGAATACGCCGGTTCAGGTTGTAATAATAGCGTCCTTCGATAAGTACATTCGGCGAAACCGAAAAAGAATTAAAATCGAAAGATGATGCCTTTGAATACTGGAATTTACACGCCACTTTGGTATTCACCGAAAAAGGTGATTCCCCCAATTTAAACTCTGCAGCTATATTTGGCGTAACAGAGCCCACAATGGCTTCGCGGACATAGGCCAGATTAATGATGTTTACAAGGTTGGTTTTTAGCAGGAAATGGTCTGCAGCATGGCATTTGAGCACTGGGCAAAGTTTTTCAAAATCCAGCTTGTATTTATCGCGTGTAAAGGCAAGCCCTGCTTCTACATAGGTATTAAAAAACACGGTAGACCACTTTTCATCGTTCATCGAATGGTTCCATCCCGCCATGATGCCTACATCCACAAACCCACGCTTCAGGAACCTGCGTTGCATGCCCCATTTGGCAAACAGCGGGATGAACTCCAAATCCGTATAATCAGCAAAACTGGTTTGCCCTGTGAATGCTTTCCGGTAGCCGGCACCGACAGCAAGGTAGGCCCCTGACAAGTTTGCCGATGGTTGATTGTTGCGCCTAAGTTTGCGATTTTTATAGTACCAGCGCGATTCTATCGAAAATTCAATTCCATCTTCATTGTATGGCCCCGGATTAACACCAAGGTTAAAACTGGTATAGTTGAACAGCACTGCGTTGAGTGAAATATTTTTTAAAATCTTTTTTTCTAAACTTAGCTTTAAATTGGCTGTACCATTGTATTCCGAAGTTGCGAGCACGTTGGCTTTGAAGAGCCAGTTTGTTTCCTCATGAAACATAAAGGCATATTCGATGGGAGAAAGGTAAGCTACCAAACTATCATTCCCCTTTTCGATGCTATATTTCAGGCTGTCGGTTTGCCCCTGAGCATCATGGATCAAAACAAAAAATTGCGCAATAGTCAGAAAAACCATTCCTGTCAGTATCAATGTTTTATTTTCTTTGATTTTCATAGTTTTCTATTTGAATTCGAGGGTTCCAATGGAAAGGCTAATATTGATGAGGGCGTGATCGGAAAAGTCCGCAAAATTCACTTTCGTGGTATTCCCATCAATTTCAGTGTTTTTAGAGTTCATCCACGGCGGTTTAAAAAACTCAACATTTTCAAGATCGAGTAAAAACCTGTTATCAGGATTTACCGACAGGTTGATTTCAGATTTTTCAGCTTCGATATTGAGGGCTGAAAGCTGCGCACAGCTATGGATATCAATTTCGGCAAAAAGTGCATCCAGATCAACGTTTCCTGAGATATTCCGGAGTTTGATGTTCGACCGCTTCGAAATGATGACGATTTTTCCCGCAAGGGAATCACCCTGGATGTCGCCAAAATTAGATTCAGCTTTCAGGTTTCCGTCGAAATTATTTATAAATACCGGAGCAAATTCACTATTAATGTCAAGATCAGCTTTCAGGTTTTTGATGTTAATCTCACCGAAATAGTTGTTGATCGATATTGGGCAGGAAGCCGGTACTTTGATGTTGTAAATGACTTTCAGGTTGGATTGCGGCTTGCTTTCGTCGGCACTTAGTTCGATATAATTTCGCATCATTAATTTCCTGCCTATTTTTCCCTTTACCCATTTCAGCTTATCCAAATCGCTTTCTGCAATCGACTTATCGGCATGTCTGGCAATTAGCTTAACTTCCCAACTGATGGAAGCGCCGGAATATGCAGAACAATGAATTTCCGCATTTTCACCGTTGATTTCAAGCTTCATGCCAGGGGTCCATCTTTCTTCTCCGCTCAGTGTTTTTGTCACCACCTGAACATTGGTTTGACCATCAATCCTATTGGCAAACAGCAAGATTGCAGCCAGAAAAATAAAACATATTTTATGGATCGAATTTTTCATCGTGCTTACATTATATTCGAAATCATCTGCTTGACGATTTCATTTTTTTCCAGTTCAATTTTGGTGAGCATAAGCTGTAAATCTTTATTGCTGTCGTAGGCACTCATCCTGTTCAATATTTCCTTTTTCTGCTTATCCAAATCATTCAATTCTTTTTCCTTTGCTTTAAAATCGGGCGATGCGCAAGCCACCGGATTAGAGGCACACAGTTGATTCAAAACAAGCATTATCTCATTGTCGTCCTCCACCCAGCCATTTATATTTACGTGCTCGATGGTTTCCTGGCTGTAACTGATGTTGGATTGATGATTTGCAGGAACGATTAAAAAGTAGGAAATAGCTAAGATCATGACGGCTGCAGCCGCCCCCGAAAGCCATTTTAGGGTTTTAATGTTTGATTTTCTGTTGGCCCGGCCATCTAATTTGGTTTCAATATTTACCCAAAGGTCTTCAGGAGGATCGAATGTATTGAGTTGGTCTAATTTTTCCTGCCCGGAGAGTTCCATAGAAATTGATTCCCAAATCACAGCAGGAGGATCAAAGGTTTTTAGTTTCGATAAACTGTCATTTATGGTAGTTTCTGAGAGCTGTTTATCCAGATTATTCCAGATTTTTTCCTCCGGCGAAAATCTTCGCAAGTGCGTCAAAGTCTTATCCAATATGTTGCGGTTCTTTTCCATTAGTTAACGAATTGGTTTAGTTTTTCACGCAATATTTTTTTTGCTTTAAAAAGCTGCGACTTGGAGGTATTTTCAGAAAACTCGAGCATTTCGGCTATTTCACGGTGTTTGAATCCCTCAATTTCGTAAAGCACAAAAATGGCACGGTATCCTTCGGGCAAGGCGGCGATGGCTTTTTCGAGGTGGTCGATGTCGATGGAAGCGCCCCAGTCGATCAGTGCCGCTGTGTCGGCAGTTTCGATATCCTGAAAATAAATCCGGTCTTTAATTTTACGTATTGCCGTACGGGCGATGATGGTATGAATCCAACTGCTGAGCTTCGATTCTCCTTTGAAAGCTTCGAGCTTTCCGAAAACCTGCAGGAAACCATCCTGAAGCACATCGCTGGCATCGTCAAAATTTCCGGTAATGCGGTAAGCCAGTGTGTACATGCGGGTTTTGAAATTTTCGTAGAGGGCTTTCTGAGCCACCCTGTCGTTTTTCAAACAACCCTCGATGATGTCCTTTTCGGAATGATATGTCATGTTTTTTTCGATCACTGTTGGTTAGAGGCGGCAAAGATTGAAATAGTTGCCCGAAGGTAAAATTATTTTGCTCCGGGTCTGAATGATAATCAGGATTGCATCAAAAACTTGATGACAGTCAGCGTAATAAACTTTGATTGGGATTTTATCAATTTGACGCTTTCATCAGAGTTTGACACTGGTTCAGGAAATACTGAAATAACAGGGTGCCTGGCCATGAGTGATTGCGCGACGGGGATTGAAGCGGCACCCCGGCGAAGCAGCGGCTGATTTTTTTTGTTGGCGGGTGGCTGCTGACGAATCCCGCACGTGCGGGAACACGCAGCGCCTGCAAAAACAAAGCCGCTGCAAGGCGGGTATAACGCAAAGGCCCCCGATAGCTATCGGGGGCCGCCCATAAAAAAACCCTGATACAATGAAAATCATATCAGGGTTATTGTCCTATAATTATGTTCTTATCTTCGGGGGCGACGCTTTGGTTTTTCAGACCAGCGGTCGGGCTTTTTACTAAAGCTCTTTTCGCCTTTTTCGCTTTTGCCACCCTTATCGCTTTTGCCACTTTTCATAGCATCTTTTCCCTGGGCGCGCTGAACATCCACTTTGTTGCCACGGAAACGGCTGCCTTTTAGCGAGCCAATTACCTGCTCGGCATATTCGCTTTTTACTTCGAAAAACGAAAACTTGCTCATAAGGTCGATGCGGCCAACCGGAACTTTTGTGCCGCTTACGTTGTTGTTGATGTGCTCGATGAGTGCTGCCGGAACAAGTCCGTCAATTTTGCCCAAACTGATAAAAATACGTGTGTAACCCTGCTCGGATTTTCCATCGAAATCTTTCATTTTGCGGCCACGGACACCAAAATCATCGTCACCGCGGCCAGCCCGGCGTGATTTCCTGTCCTCTACGGGTTCGTTGAGCTCATCGGCATCGCGGTAATAATCCAGGAATCGATTGAATTCGAGTGATACAAAGCGCTTGATCAATTCCTCTTTGCTGAGCCAGTCGAGTTTTTTGTAAATCACCGGGAGGTAAGTGTCGATTTCGGTGTTGTCGATTTCAACATTTTCCATTTTATCGATCAGGTTGAAAAGCTGCTTTTCGCAGATTTCACGACCGGTCGGAATCCTGGCTTTTTCAAATTTAATATTAATGCTGCTTTCAATCCTGCCAATGGAGTGTTTTTCGCGAAGATGCGTTATGGCGATTGAAATTCCTGCTTTACCAATTCTTCCGGTTCTTCCGCTGCGATGGGTATAAACTTCGGGATCATCGGGAAGGCTGTAATGAATGACGTGAGTCAGGTCGTTTACATCAAGGCCGCGGGCTGCCACATCGGTGGCCACGAGTAGTTGCACATTGCGCAGCCTGAATTTTTGCATTACGCTGTCGCGGACTGGTTGGGAAAGGTCTCCGTGCAGCGAGTCGGCATTGTATCCATCCTGGATCAGCTTATCTGCAATTTCCTGGGTTTCGATGCGGGTACGACAAAATACGATGCCATAAACTTTTGGATAAAAATCTGCAATCCTTTTCAGGGCTAAGTATTTATCTTTGGCATGAACGGTATAAACGATATGTTTCACATTTTCGGCGCTGGCATTTCGGGTACCAATGACCACCTCCTCAGGATTGCGCATGTATGTGGCAGCGATCTTTTTGATTTCGGCAGGCATGGTAGCTGAAAAGAGCAGTGTATTTCTGTCGGCTGGAATGCTTTCAAGAATTTCGTTGATCTCGTCAAGAAATCCCATATTGAGCATTTCATCGGCCTCATCAAGCACCACGCGGTAAACTGATGAAAGTTTTGCGGCTTTTCGCTTGATTAGGTCGAGGAGCCGGCCGGGGGTAGCCACAATAACCTGCACGCCGTCGTTGAGGGCGGCAAGTTGTGGTTGAATGCTTGCCCCACCATACACAGCCAATATTTGGAGGCCGTCAACATATTTGGCGTAGCTTTTAAGGTCTTTGGAAATCTGAACACAGAGCTCGCGTGTAGGGCTCAAAATAACCACCTGAGGTTTTTTTACTCTTACGTCCGACTGCTGAACAATCGGGATACCGAAGGCGGCAGTTTTGCCTGTACCGGTTTGAGCCAGCCCAACAATATCGGTATTTCGGTCTAAAAGTATGGGGATAATTTTTTCTTGTACGGGCATAGGTTTTTCAAAACCAAGCTCCTGAATTGCTTTTTGTATTTCGGGCGAAACGCCCATTTCTTCAAATGTCATTGTTGTTGAATTACTTTAATTTGATGTGTCATTCCGGATTGTGGATTTGCTTCTTCCGGCAAAATGTTTAACACAAGCATGGGGGAAGACATTTAATACTCAATCTAACTTTCACTATTTCAGGGCGCAAAAGTAGGACTTTAATTTGGATTTGTGTATTATGATAACATTCAATTGTTTACAGATGAGAGGTTGGAAGGGAGAGGTTAGAAGTTAGAGGTTAGAGGAGAGAGGTTAGAGGTTAGAGGAGAGAGGTTAGAGGTTAGAGGTTAGAGGAGAGAATTGGAGTTTTGGAGTATTGGAGTTTTGGAGTATTGGAGTATTGAAAGTGCAAGGTTGCATAGCCCCGTGGCTTTAGCCCGGGGTACTAATGAAGAATACCACCAATCACGGGGCTTTAGCCCGTTTTATTTGGAAAGTTCAAAGTTCTCGAACGAAATAAATTTAAACATTAAACTTTTAAACTTTGAACATTGAACTTTTCAACTTTTCAACTTTTCAACTTTTCAACTTTTCAACTTTGTTTAAACTTCTTAACTTTGAACATTGAACTTTTAAACTTAACTTTGAACTTCTAAACTTTATAACTTTGAACTCTAAAATTAACTTGGATATTTCAGTTTTTTTTTATTTTGCAATAGCGTTAAACAACTCAAAAAAAAAGATCATGAAAAAACTCATTACACTTTTACTACTCGCAATCACCACAATTACCAATGCCCAGGAGATCGATTATTTTGCCGACAATCCGCAATGGAGGGAAAATTGGACATTTGCTCCAAGTTATCCCTGTATTACGTTTTGGGATTATGTGTATTATCTAAATGGAGATACTGTGGTCGGGGATCAATTCTACAAAATTTTATACAGAAGAGGTCAGAAAAATGACGATTATTTTGCTCCACCAATCCCAGGCTATTGTGATGATTCCTATACCTTCGATGAATATTACGGGCTATTAAGACAGGAAGGGAAAAAAATGTTTTACCTTTTCAATGATGATGAAGAATTGCTTTACGATTTTGACCTGGCTGTTGGAGATACACTGCCTCAAACTTATAATGTCTGGTCGGATAATATTTTGGTTACAGATATCGACAGCCTGCTGGTTAAAGATCAATACCGAAAGGTTTTTTATCTTTCTCAGGGCTTTTTTAAACCATATTTAATTGAAGGCATCGGACTGGCGGAAGGATTTCTGGAGTATTTTCCCCAATGGGAATTCCCTGCTGACCTACAATGTTTTGCATTGAACGATACGGTTTATTACCCGGAATTTGGCGCACCCTGCGATTTGGCTGTGGATATTGATGAGCAATTCGGGATTAATAGCAAAATCGAATTATTCCCCAATCCAGCATCTGATAATATCTCAATTCATTTTGACAATGATTCAGCCGGAGATCTTTTGATCTGGATTACCGATTTGACCGGAAGAAAAATATGGGCTGAAACATGGAAAACAGATGCAGGCCCGAGTGTCAGAAGCCTGGATTTATCAGGGTTTAATTCAGGAATGTATTTTATTATACTGACCGGGGAAAACGGTGAAATCATAGCAAGAAAGAAAATTCTTGTTGAATAAGCTATCCTAACAATACTATGGGCGAACTAAAAATTTCTCAGAACAATTATCAACTGATATTTTTATCATCGGATTACACATATTACACAGATGTTTTCTGCCTTTGGCAGAAATTAATTCGATAAATCCGCGTAATTCGATGATTATCATTTTGATGATTGGAATTTGTTGCACATCCCACAAACATCTTTTTGGACACTTAATCTTAAAACCAGGCCATGAATGACCTGGCTTTACTTAACTAGCTTACCAGGCCTTGAATGACCTGGCTACTGATTACGGACTTGTAAAAATCCATTGCACGACGACTAAAGAATGTACCAACTTTGCACGGCCACGGTCAGGAAGAATGCCACGATTGAGGCAGCCGCTATTTTTTAAAGTGATGAACCTTAAAGCAAATTATCTAATGGGGCCAGGTTGATGTTCAAATCACGATCGGTGAGATTGAAGTGTTTTTTGAGTTCTTCCATTTTTGTTTCAAGCTTCCA
>JAIOZV010000134.1 GCA_021740425.1 Bacteroidales bacterium
TACAAAGGCTTTGGCGATGGTATCTAAAACATATTGGGGGAAGCCTTCGGGTGTAAAAATTACTGCATCCTGCAACTTTTTCATTTTCATCACACACGAAAGCCTGGCTTTACCGTCAATTTCAACTGTGCAGGCTCCACATGCTGACTGTGCCGAACAACCATCCTTCACTGCTGTTAAATGATTGTCAAGTCGCAGAAATTTCAGGAGGCTTCTTTCGGGATCGCCGGTATATTCGATCCGCTTTCCGTTGAGTGTAAAAGAAATCATGACAATATTTTTTTTAGCTTATCCAGATCAGGCTTGATAGATTCAGGCATTTTTAAAATAGATTTTACTGCTGCTGTATCTTTCAACCCACTCCCGGTTAATAAAACCACACTGGTTGATTGCCGATCCTTATTAGTAAATTTTTCCTGGTAAATTAAATATCCGGCATAAGCAGCGATGGCAGCAGGTTCCGCAAATAACCCATATTTCTTGCTTAGCAAAGATGAAGCTTCCAGAATTTGAGCATCACTTACTAAAATGGCTTTACCTGAATATTTCCGGATGAATTGCCGGGTCATATAAAAATTACGCGGAATATCCACCGAAATAGAATCTGCAATTGTATTGGAGGGTTTAATGATAAAATTTTCCGAGTCCAAATTTCTGATCAGGTTATCGCTATTCTGTGCCTGAACGGCAATCACTTCGGGCATTTCATCAATAAAACCAAGTTTTAATAAATCCTCAAAACCTTTATAAACCCCTGAAATGATTACACCATCACCAACCGAAACAAAAATCCGCTGTGGTACCCGAAAACCCATCTGTTCATACAATTCAAAGCTCACTGTTTTTTTACCTTCGATGGTAAAAGGGTTGTAGGCGGTGTTGCGATTGTACCATCCGAAGGCCTCTGAAGCCCGGATACTCAGGTCAAAAGCATCATCATAAGTTCCCCTAACGGGAATAATTCCGGCTCCGTACATCATAATCTGGGTAAGCTTTGCCATGGGTGCATTTTCAGGAACAAGCACGATGGCCTTCTGGCCTTGAGCCGCACAAATCCCTGCAATGGAGGATCCGGCATTTCCGGTGGATGCAGCCACAATCGTGTTCCATCCTTTTTCTTTGGCGAAAGCAGAAACCAAAGCCGATGCCCGATCTTTAAACGAAAATGTCGGGTTTTGAGAATCATCCTTAAAAAACAAACCGGTTTCAGGGTTATAAAGAGGCGTGTTTCCAACCCGCAAACAGGGCAGGCTTCCGGGATTATCGATGGGGAGCAAACTTAAGAACCCTGTAGATTTTAATACTGAAAAATCAGTTTTCTTTCCCTTTAGCAGATCATAATCGTAAACAACTTTTAAAACACCGAGGGGAGGTTTATCATTTTGGTTTTTCGCATTGCAAACAGGACAAAGGTATTTTGCCTGATCCTCTGCGTATTGTTTTCCGCAATTGATACATTCGAAAATATATTTCCCATTTGCTTTATTCATCTCTTTTTTCGGTTTTTAAATTGAAATCATTAAAGTCAATTTTATTATCACCGCTCTTAAACGTTCGAAATTGCTTCATACTTTTCGAAGCTACCCCAGGTGGACAATTTCTTCAATGATTCATTCATGCACCCGCTCCGTTCGCTAAAGTCGCTTCCTTCACTAAATCACCTTATCTACATTCCTTAAGTAACCCCGTTCGTTCGTTGAATTCGTTGATTTTCTGATCCCATTCTTCCACCTTCGCATAGTGCGATTTCCAATAATTGTCGTCGTACCATTGGGCATTGAGCTCCTCAACAGTTTTGCCCTGCTGTTCAATCCACGTAAAATATTTGAGATTGTGCATGCGCTTTTTCTGGTAATAATTCATTTCGATTATATGATCGATACCCAAACCCATAAGGTCGGCATCAAAACTCACAGCCGCATCCCTGTTTGTAAATTCGCCATGTTTAAGTCGTTCTTCACTTATCCTGCTCTGATACATTTCCATCGAATCGGTGGCCACGGTAAAAATCACATCTTCGTGGGTCATTTCGTAATATTTAGCCATTTTTACGGCACCCATCATATTGGCAATGGATGAAATACCCATCAGATTCAAATTATCGATTAGCCCTGCATCGATGCCAAGTTCATCTTTCAAATACTTCTTCCCGGCCTCCTCATTGAAAAGCCGCATGAGTCTGATATTTGGATTATCATCGATAGCGGCCACCATATCCATATTACGGATATTGTGAATCCAGGGCACATGCTTGTCACCAATGCCTTCGATGCGATGCTCGCCGTATCCGTTTTCGAGCAAAGTGGGACACTGCAATGCCTCGCCCGCACACACTTTTAAATGAGGGTAAATTTCGCGCAGATAATCGGCGCTGCCAAGGGTTCCTGCTGAACCTTGCGTAAGGAACAAGGCACTAAAGCGGGAGTTTTCAGATTTTACCGAGTTGAAAACTTCCTCCATGGCCGGACCTGTAACAGCATAGTGCCAAAGAGGATTCCCGATTTCTTCGAATTGATTCAGGTTTACAATTCCGTCACCGCGTTCGGCTTTGAGCTCCTTCACTTTATCATAAATTTCTTTTACATTGCTTTCGCTGCCGGGTGTGGCAAAAACTTCGGTGCCTACTATATGCAGCCAGTCGAAACGCTCCTGCGACATACCCTTTGGCAAAACGGCAATGGATTCGCATCCCAAAAGATAGGAATCGTAGGCGCCACCACGGCAATAATTTCCTGTTGAAGGCCACAAAGCTTTTTGAGATGTCGGATCAAATCGTCCGCTCACCAGCTTTTCGACAAGCGGGCCAAAAGTTGCTCCAACCTTATGCGCTCCTGTTGGGAAGTATTTCCCTATCAAAACTACAATCCGTGCTTTTACGCCTGTAAGTTCGGAGGGCAGTTCCAAAAAATTTACCTTCCCAAAACCGCCACCAAATTCTGTTGGTTCATTCTTCCAGGTTATCCTGAAGAGGTTTAATGAATTTAAATCCCACAAACCAATGCTGGCAAGTTTATCTTTAATTTTTTGTGGAACCAGTCCGGGGTTCTTCATTTGAGCATAAGTTGGCAAAATGATGTGCTTTTCCCTGCATCTTTTAATTGTGTTTTCCAATACTTTTTGTGTGTCTTTCATCTTATAAATTTTTTTCTGATTTCTGTGTTTAACTCATTTGTTTTGCTCCCTGCAAAATGATGAACATTTTCGCTGCAATTTTCAGTTCAATTTCAAAATCATGCTCTTTTGAGAATGTACAATCTTTAACTGATAAATCTGATCCCAAAATCACTGCAATCATTATATTTTTAAAAATATAGCCTGTGCCGTGTGATTCAAGGCTATAATTTTCACCATGTACTTTTCCGTAAAGAATTTCCCCATCCAGATAAAAACCGTCGTTTTCAGATTCAAAATAATTTCTATTTAAAAAGAGATGAGGCTTATCAAGGTATGGAGCCCCCGAGGTTGGGCAAAAGGTATTACAATTTCCACATTTATTGCACCAATCGGCCAGATGAAGAATTTGATATTTTTGTGTGATCTCAAATACTCCGTAAGGCTTGAGCCTGAGCATTCCGTTCTTAACCGAAATTTTTTGCAGCTCGATTTTACAAGGTTCAACCTCAAAATTTATCAGTGCCAGGTTTGGACAAACTATGGTACAAACACTGCAAACTTCATCGCACCTGAGGCAGCGCTTTGCTTCTTCAATGCCTTGCCCGGGGGTGAAAGGAGATTGAACCATCTTAAAATTTTTCCTGTCATCCAGTGATGTCTCCACTGTTTTTTGGGCAATCGTCCGTCTGGATTTATCGATGATGTGCTGCCTGAAACTTTTTTCAGGCCTTTGGTGTTTGGTTTTGGTTTGAAAATTTATTCCGGCTTTATCGATTATCTGCTGTGCGGCCAACCTTCCGTCTGCAATTGCATTGATGGCTGTGGATGCTCCACGCAGTGCATCGCCGCCAACAAACACACCCTGCACTTTGGTTTCGTAGCTCCCCTTCTGGGCGGGAAACTGATCTGCACCCAAAAAATCGAAGGCCAGCTCCTGCCCTATGGCAGGAATAATTATGTCACAAAAAATATCATAATCGCTTCCCGGAATTTCAACAGGCCTGAACCTTCCTGACTCATCTTTTTCTCCCTGCTTCATTTTCCGCACAGTGATCGAAGATACAGCCCCGTTGTGAGTATTGATTTTAACAGGTGATACCAATTCGATTATTTCGACCCCTTCATTTACCACCGCCATGATTTCACCCAAATCGGCAGGCATATCTTTGATGGTTCTGCGGTAAATGATGGTAACCTTTCCATTTTCCCCAACAACACGCCAGGCCGTTCGTGCCGCATCCATGGCAGTATTTCCACCACCGATGATCACAACATTTTTACCTGGCCAGGTTTTGTTTCCGGATTTTACATCAAACAAAAATTCGAGGGGATCGGCTACACCTTTGGCATCGCCCCCCTGAATCCCAAGTGGCCGGGATTTTTGAGCTCCGGCGGCCACATAAATAAAATCATTCCTGTTTTTTAGTTGACTGAACAAGGTTTTGTCAATAATCGCATTGTAATGCACCTCAACCCCAAAACCTAAAATCCTGTTTACATCGATGTTTATAGCTTCATCGGTAAGCCTGAATGAGGGAATCGCTCCTGAGACCATGCCTCCGGGTTTTGATTTTGATTCAAAAATCCCCACTTCAAAACCGGCCTTTGCCAAAAAATATGCACAGGATAATCCCGATGGGCCCGCTCCAATAATGGCTACTTTAGGTTTAACATTTACCGTAGTTAAAATTTGAGCCGACATAGAACCATCCGGAGCATTTTCAGCAATAACTCTTTTCACTTCCCTTATTAAAACCGGGCTGTCGTAGTTGAGGCGCGTACATTTGGTTTGGCAGAGATGATCACAAACCATGCCTGTGGTTTTCGGGAAGGGGTTGGTTTCGGCAACGATCTCAGCCGCCTTTGCAAAATCACCCTCAGAGGCATGAAAAAGGTAATCCGGAATACCTTGATGCGTGGGGCAGGTGGTTTCGCATGGCGCGTGAATGCAATCAAAATCATTCAACCGTTTGCTTGTTTTTAAGTTTTGATCCTTGATATACTTCCTATGATAAGCATCCTGGTTTAAAACTTTTAAAGCATAATTATTCAAATAATTCAGTTTTTCATGTATTGAAAGATCAAATTCTGCTTCCCTGATATTTTCGATGTATTGATGCAAGCGGCCATAGCTTCCCGGTTTAAGCAAATCGGTACAAACCGTAACCGGAGCGAGCCCTGAGTGGAGCAAGTGAACAACATTGAAGGCATCGGCACCTCCCGAAAAAGAAATATCCAATGCTCCCGAAAATTCATTCTGCAGTTTTCCTGCCAGGTTTACTGAAATGGGGTGCAATGCTCTGCCGCTCATGTACATCATTTTCTGACTTTCATCAAAAACCGATTTATGATTTTTACTCTCGAGGGTGTTGGTGAGTTTTATGCTGAATTGAAGATTTTGTTTGCCGGCCTGAGTTTTTAATTTTTGGATAATCCGAATGGCATCAGGATATTTAAGATCATGGTCAAAAGCCATATCGGGAACGATTGTATCGAATCCACTTTTACTGAGAATATCATGTAACGCTGATTTTCCAATCAAGGTTGGATTGAGTTTGATGGCTGTGTGCAACTTTTTTTCGTTGAGGAGATATTCCCCAATTTTTTCGATTTCATCCGGCGGACAGCCGTGCATGGTTGAAAGGGTTATATTGTCGGAGAGCCACGGGCTGATTCTCAGCCTGGCAATATTTGGATAAATGTGTTTTACCTGTTCAATCTTTTGCGCCAGCTCCCCGGAGGCATCCTTCATTTTATCGAAAAACCACTGCACATTGTCATTTAAAATTCCTGAAAGATTATATCCCACACTCATGTTAAAGATAAATCCCGGAAATTCTGCCTGGCCAATTTTTAATTTATCTTTCAAAATATGGATCAGAATCCAGGCATCAAGGTATTGATCAAAGGACTGGTGAATTTTTAATTCCTGCGACCATTCGCAATTGTAGCCTTCGTCCTGCATATCAATGCATGGCTTCGAAACTTCAAGCTCATCCAGAGTTTGTATGGTTTTCAGCTCGATGAAACGGGCTCCTGTAAGCCAGGCTGCCACAATATTCTGGGCAAGCTGCGTGTGAGGCCCGGCGGCAACTCCAACAGGACTTTCAAGCAATTGGCCAAATCTTTGAAAACGAAATGAATCATCAGCCTTAGGGTAGAAAAACAATTCTTTGGGGATGCTAAAAATAAAGCCTGTTTTATCGTATTGATTCAAAATTAAGGAAAGAAGCCGTGTGAGCGGAAGCGGAAAAAATTTATCAGTCATAGCAAAATTTTCAATTGGAAAAAGAACCAACAAAAATAATTGAAAAGCCTCGATTATCACACATTTGGTTTAATTTTGAAGCTAATCAGGATTGATTCTAAATGCCGCAAAAACCTATTTCAGCAATTATTTTATCCGCAGGATTATCCACACGTATGGGACGGCCTAAATTTGGGCTTAAGCTTCCGGAAGGGAAATCATTTTTGGAACATTTGGTAATGGAATATTACAATTTTGGGTGTGAGGAAATCATCGTTGTGATCAACATGGAAGCATTAAAATATTTGAAAGAAAGTCCTTTGAATAACTCTGTAAATTTAAAATGGGTAGTTAACCAGACACCGGAATCAGGAAGGTTTGGCTCAGTACAATGTGGTGTGAAGGCATTAAAAACAAAAAATCCGGTATTCATTCATAACGTGGATAACCCTTATGCCCGAAGAGAAACCCTTAAAAAACTCTCAGAAAACCATATTGGTTTTGATTTCGCAAAACCTGTTTTTGATGGAAAAGGTGGGCATCCTATTCTCATTGGGGAAAAAATAATTCAGGCAATCATGCATGAAACCCGCACATCCATATCACTGCGATCTTTTCTCAAACAATTTAGTCTAATGGAGGTTGACGTCAAAGACCCAAACGTTCTTATCAATATCAATAGCATAGAAGAGTATCAGCAATTTTTCAAAATTCAAATTATCCGATAAAAAAAACCGGTTTGGAAATTTATCCCAAACCGGTATTTTTTTTTGATAACAATCATTATCAACTACATCAAACGATTATCTGATCAACGATTAACAGATAACCATTTCAAGCCACTTTTCTTCAAAATCATTTCGATTTATCGGGGAAAGGCGGAACTTTCGGATAATCTTTGGGGTTGTTGCGAATATCTTCGAGCAGCACCTCGATGGCTTTGTTGAGCTGCTCATCGATACCTTCGTATTCAAGCGCTGGATCGTTGCGAACCTCAATATCGGGCTCAACGCCGTGACCTTCGATGATCCAGTCGGTGCCTTCGGCGTTGTAGTGGGCAAATTCAGGCTTGCGCAAATCACCGCCATCAATAAACGGGAGGCTGCCGCGAATGCCGACAACACCGCCCCATGTGCGTGTACCGATCAATTTACCCAGGTCATGTTTTTTAAACTGGTATGGAAAAAGGTCACCGTCGGAGGCTGAATAACCATTAATTAAACAAACCATAGGACCTAACATCATCGCACCGGGAGTTGGCTCTCCGACATTGTTTCTTCCCATCCCCATCAACGACAATTCGCGTCTCAACCTTTCGATGATCATGGGCGAAACATTTCCTCCTCCGTTTCCACGGTCATCGATAATGAGTGCCTTTTTGCGCATTTGGGGATAAAAATATTTCACAAATTCGTTGAGTCCGCCAGGCCCCATGTCGGGAATGTGAATGTAGCCAATTTGTCCGTTGGAGGCTTCATTTACCTTACGGATGTTTTCATGAACCCAGGCATAATAGTACAATTCGCTTTCATCATCGATGGGTTTAACAAGAACCTGTCTGGCATCTTCTTCAGAGGCCGAAGCATTTACACCTAATTCGACAATTACGTTGGCTTTGCCCACCAATGCACGGTAAATATCTACCATATCCTTTGTGGATTTTCCATTTACTGCAACAATATAATCTCCTTCGCTTACGTCAACGCCAACCTCCGTGAGGGGTGAGCGAACGGCTTTGTTCCAGTTCTGGCCGGGCAGGATTTTATCAATCCTGTAATACCCCGACTTATCTCTGCTCAACTGTGCCCCGAGAAGTCCGGTTTTGATCCGGTCGGCTTGAATACGATCACCACCACTCACATAAGCATGGCCAACATTGAGTTCGCCAATCATTTCTCCAATCACGTAGCTCAGGTCGTAGCGATTATTTACGTAAGGAATCAATGCATTATACTTTTTATAAATATCATCCCAATCCACACCATGCATGTTGGGATCATAAAAGAAATCACGCATCTGACGCCATGATTCATCATAAATTTGCTGCCATTCCACGCGTGGATCAACCCAAAGTTTAATATTTGAAACATCAATAAATTCATCGGGTTTTACCTTTCCTTTAGGGGGATCAATGACAGCCCATTTTCCATTTTCTGAAATCAGCATTTTCTTGCCATTTCCCGAAAGAACGTATCCTATATTGTTTCCAAGTTCATTTTCTTTTTTCTTTTTCAAATCAAAGTAAATAAAGGCAGAACCTTCATCACCTGATTTAAAACGCGAATAATACACGCCATCTTCAACAGCAGTAATTCCCCAATATGAAGCGGCTTCACTACTTATTTCGATCACCCGCCCGGCAATTCCGTCAAAGTCAATATTAACCGAAAGCTCATCTTCCTTATCAGTTTTCTCATCCTTTTTATCCGGTTTATCTTCTTTTTTATCTTTTGCTTCCTCATCCTCAATTTCAACAACATCATTTTCTGGTTCGAAAGGCGATTCGGTATCTTTTGTAAGCGTTACCATATACACTTTCATCATATCCTGAAAGGCGTGGTTCCACTCTGTCCAACTGTAAATCGGGTTGAATGAACGGGCAGATGAAAAATACATGTATTTCCCGTCAGGGCTGAAAGAAGGATCTCTGGAATCGAACCATTCATCGGTCATTGCTTGAGAATCTTTGGTTTCAAGGTTATAGGCATAAATGCGTGACACCTGATCGATACTGGGTTTTACATAGGCGAGCCACTTGCTGTCGGGAGTCCATACAAAAGTGCGAAACTCACCTTCATCGGTGGCTTCAACCAGGGTAACATCCCTGGTATCAATATCCACAAATTGCAAACGCTTCTTTTGATCGGTCCATGCAATTTTTTTACTGTCGGGCGACCATTCAAAGCCAAATTTGTAGGTGTCAGCATTTTTTGTAAGCTGAACGGGTTCTTCACTCCCATCCGGTTTCATGATATAAATTTCAGTTTCGCCTGATTTATCAGAGATAAATGCAATCCATTTTCCATCGGGCGACCAGTCCTGATTGCGGTCGTGAGCACCGTTGGAATTGGTAAGATTTTTAGTGATTCCGCTATTTACGGGAACTGAAAACACATCACCACGTGACCCGAAAACTACCCGTTTTCCGTCAGGTGAGGGGAATCCGCCGGTAATTGTTTTGCTGCCATCCTTCCACTGGGGACGACTTGCAGTAAAATCATTCAAAATCTGAATTTCAATTTTTGAAGGTAGCTGTGAATTCAAATCAAAAGCATAGAGGTATCCTCCATTTTCATAAATGATGGCATCATTGCCCAGCGAAGGAAATTTGATGTCGAATTTACTGTAATTGGTTAATTTTTTGGTTTCCTCAGTTTTAGTATTGTATGAAAACAGATTCATGATTCGATCGCGATCAGAGAGAAAATAAATGATCTCTCCATGCCACATCGGAAAAATATCCTGTGCTTTATTGTTTGTTACATTGATGGTTTCTTTGGTTTTAAAATCATAAATCCAAACATCATCAGCCATACCACCCTCATAATATTTCCAGGTGCGGAATTCGCGAAACACCTGATTGTAGGCCAATTTCTTTTTGTCGGGTGAAAAACTGCAAAAACCACCTGTAGGCAAGGGTAATTCTGTTGAAAGCCCACCATTCACTGTAACTTCAAAAAGCTGACCCTGGAACGAATTGAAGGTTTGCTTACGCGAACGATAAACAATGGATTCATCATCTTTCCATGTCATCACAATGTTGTTTGGCCCCATCCGGTCAGAAACATCATCGCGCGACAGAGTAGCCGTGTAAGTAAGCCTAACGGGAATTCCTCCATCAGCCGGAATGGTGTAAACCTCTGTATTTCCATCGTATTGACCCGTAAAAGCAATGGTTTTTCCGTTGGGAGAAATACGTGGAAAAAGTTCCAGACCATCATCGTTGGTAAGCCTTCGGGCAATACCGCCGGCATTTGCCACGGAATAAAGGTCACCGGCATAACTAAAAACCACCAGGTCGCCGTGGATAGTTGGAAATCGCATCAAACGTGTGTCTTCTTCCTGAGCAAATATTGCGGACGAAAACAGAATCGCCACAAAAAGTAATAATCTGCTGTTGTTCATAATTTAATTTTTAATGATTTTATTAATAAAATTTTTGTTGGATTTAAAACAATTCAGATTTGAAGGTTGCATAATACACGGGATATTTTTTGCAGTACAACTTTAATGATTGATAAAAGTTCAATGTTAATTTATTAATTCGTGACTCGACTTAACCATTTTTATACCATGATAATTATCTTACTATAATTCAAGAGTTAAGGTTGATGAATGCGCCCAATAATAGCAGTTTTGATTGTTCAGATACCTACAAAGGCTGTACGTTTGCGAACATTTAAAAATCCTGAAAATATGAGGTATTCTCAGTAAAGGACGTGTGGAAGGAGATTTAATGAACAGGCATTTTCTGTCAGCATGGCCTTCCGGTTCATCCCGCTAATTTCGTCAGTAACAATAAAGAAATTACTTTTTCACGGTGGATGAAATATTCGGGAAAAGTTTTTCCAAAATTTTGGAAACTATGCTAATGACAAAATATTTCTACATGGATTATTGCTTCATAATCCATGCATCCTTATACTTTTCACCCAGACTTTCCTTTGCCTTGAGGGCTTCATCCTGTGAAGGATAATTGCCAATGGAAACCCTGAAATTCCCGCCTGATTTTACTACTGAAGGGTTTCGGAAACCCCGGGTTTTGTATTTGGCTACTTCTGCTTTGGCAGCCTGTTCATCACTAAAACTGGAAATTACAAGATAATACCGTGGCCCGGCTGCCTTGCCGGCTTCATCGAGTGCTTTGGCTTTATCGATAAGTCGTCCGGCCATTTTTCCGGTGGTACAAACTTTCACACCTTGCTTGCTATCATTCTCCACACCAAACCAAACTACCGCATAGCCCTTAAGTATTCCAACGCCAAATGCATTCCAGGATTTATCCTGCCAAATGTCGCGATTCAAAATTAAATCGTTGGAAGCTGAAGACGATTTCCATAAATCGAGTACGATTTCGGGGATAGCATTTACACTTTCCCAAAAAGCAATCTCATATCCTTTCCCCTGATAGGCTGTCAACTCCTTTGGTTTGGAGGTCATGCATGTATTATTGAATTTATCGCGCCCATAGCAACATTCAACCCAGTGGCCCTGATCGGACCAGGAATGAAGGTTACATTGCCCGGTGTCGGGTTGGTTGTAATTGAGGTCGCTAACATGCAATTTTGCCACATAGCATAAATTCTCAGACAGTGGAATTTCAGGAAGTTGATTGGCTTTGCGGTAGTTGTTGATGAGGTTGTAAAGTTTCAGTTCGTCACTTGAAATGCAGAAGTCCTCGGGTATCTGATTTTGAGCATATCCTTGCCAGAAAAGACTTCCACCAAGGATGAGCAATATAAATTTTAGTTTAAACAAACGTTTCATATTGATTGTATCTGATTAGTTTGCAAAAATACAAAAGAAAATGCAAGTTGATTTTTTCAATCATCATAGCT
>JAIOZV010000135.1 GCA_021740425.1 Bacteroidales bacterium
CGTTTTTCATAGTCTTTCTGTTTTTCAATTTCCATTAATATTCTGTCCAATATTCTAATTCTTTTGTCATAATAATCGAGCATGGCTCTTACAAGTCGCTCGTTGTAACCGTAGGCCCGGAAATCTTCCTGATACTCGCGGTACATTGTGTCAAGATCATTCAGTTCGTTAAAGAACAATTTGAATTTTTTTAAATCTCCTGATTTTGAATGGTTAATAAGCTTCCAACGGGCATCAATTTCAGCAGCGTAGCTTTCGACCTGAACAGCGTAAGCAGGTTCAATTTCGCTCAGGGTTATGTTGTATATCCCGGATGTTTTGTTTCTGTAAAACTCGTTGTAATAAATATAGGTGGATGAAATCAGGAAAATGAAAATAGCAGCGGCTTTCCAGGAAACAACCCTCCACCCTGGCTTTGATATATTAAGCCTGCCCTCAATTTTTTTCCAAATCACTTCATCATCCGGTTCATCAATATCCATTTTAGGATGCTGCGCCCGGAGATATTTTTCAAAATTACTTTTCATGACTTCAATAGTTTTTCTCTAAGTAAAGTTTTAGCCCTTTGATATTGGGTTTTTGATGTTGATTCCGAAATGTTGAGCACTGTTGCAATTTCGCGGTGCTTATAGCCCTCGAATAAATAAAGATTCAAGACAACCCTTGATCCTTCGGGCAGCGATTTTACTGCCTCATGAATTTTTTCAGGTGAAAAATCGCCACCATCTTCCTCATCACTTTCATCCCGAATTTCTATACCTTGTTCTTCCAGACTTTCAAAAAACGATTTGCTCCGTTGCAAAAAATTGATGCAATGATTAATTACAATGCGCCGAAGCCAGGCACCAACCGGAGCATCACCACGATAGTCCCCAATTTTTTTGAAGGCCGTCACAAAAGCTTCCTGCAGCACATCTTCTGCATCCATTTTATTGACAAGCATCCGCATGGCAATATTATACATGCTCTTCGAATGTATTTTAAAGAACCTGTATTGCGCCCTGGCATCTCCTTTACTGCATTGCGCTATCAAACTTTTCCGGCTGTCCGGGTTTGGTTTTCCCACCTTAGTGCTTTTAAATTTATGACACAAAGAATGACGAAATAGTTGGAATGGGAAAAATATTTTTTCAATGATGGAGAATAGAAGGGAGAAGTTAGAGTGTGGAATTAAAAATATGATAGAAAAAAGATAGGCCGTGTATGGGCAATTACATCATTTACTTCAACCACCCATGCCAATAAAATTGCTTACTAAAATGCTTTTTCAGGTTAATTGCTTTTTCAAAAATTCCAAAAACTGCAGCACCACTGCCGCTCATGGCTGCATAAATTGAACCATGCTTGTAAAGCGAGTTTTTTATAATTTCTATTTCCGGGCATTTTATAAAAGCTGATTTTTCAAAATCGTTTTTCAAAGTTTCCTTCCATTGATCCAGGGGTTTTGCAAGGATCTCTTTTATAGAAATTGCAGAAGGTGATGGTTTGATTCCGCCGTAGGCTTCAACTGTACTGATATGACAGGATGGTTTGATTATAACAAGAAATTTTCCTGATAAGTTTACGCCCGATTTTTCGAGTTTGTCGCCCCGTTCGAAAGCATAGGCCGGGGTATTATTAATAAAAAATGGACAATCCATGCCAAGTTGAGCGGCATATTCCATCATTTTATTCTCGGAGAGCCCAAGTTGAAAATTACGATTGATAAGCAAAATTGTGAATGCAGCATCAGCAGAGCCCCCGCCCAAACCGGCTCCCAAAGGAATATTTTTATGCAAATGGATTTTTACAGGAGGCAAATTAAAATCGTGTTTCAGCATTTGCCAGGCTTTCACTATGAGGTTTTCATCAGCATTTCCGGGAATGGGAAATCCTGTGTATGAAAATTGAAAATTACCATCGGGGGATGAAATCAGCTCGATGACATCGCACAAGGGAACAGGATAAAGGATGGTTTCGATGTTGTGATAACCGTCAAATCTTTTGCCTGTAACAAATAATCCCAAATTTATTTTTGCGTTTGGAAAAAATATCATTTTAATGATTTTGCGCAAAAATAGTCAGGTTTCTTCACTTTTGAGGTGTGTTAATAAGTCAGGAATAATTGTATTTTTGGAAGCTTTTTTTAAAGATCATAAATTAAAAGACAAATCATAAATGCCCATTTTCAATTCGTTGTTTTCGTGGTTGATGAAAAAGAGGATTCATCAAATCGAGCTGTTTATTAAATATCCGCACGATGTACAGTTGGAGTTGTTCAAAAAATTAGTGACATCGGCAAGCGAAACAGAATGGGGAAAGAAGTATGAATATTCATCCATTACCACACCACAACAGTTTCGTGAAAGAGTGCCCCTCAGCGACTACAACAGCTTGAAACCCTATATCGAACGCCTGAGAAAGGGCGAGCAAAACCTGCTTTGGAACACCGATATTAAATGGTTTGCCAAATCGTCGGGCACAACCAGCGACAAGAGCAAATACATTCCGGTGAGCAACGAAGCCCTTGAAGAATGTCATTATAAAGGGGGGAAAGACATGTTGTCGATATATTTTCACAACCATCCCGATTCGTTAATTTTTGACGGTCGCGGCCTTGCCATGGGAGGGAGCAGCAGCATTACCGAAGTAAACAACGAGTCCTACTACACCGGCGACCTGTCGGCAATACTGATGCAAAATTTACCTTTATGGGTTCAGCTCAAAAAGACCCCAAGCCGATCCATTGCTTTGATGGATGAGTGGGAAAGTAAAATCGAAAAAATGGCTCATGTTACCATGGAGCATGATGTAACAAGCATTTCGGGAGTGCCCTCATGGACCCTGGTTTTGATAAGGAGGATTCTTGAACTGGCAGGGAAAACCAACCTGGCTGAGGTTTGGCCAAATCTCGAAGTTTTTTTTCATGGAGGCGTTAATTTTGATCCTTATCGGAAACAGTTCAAGGAGCTGATCCAATCTGATATTATGACCTATGTAGAAACCTACAATGCCTCGGAGGGTTTTTTCGGGATACAGGACAGAACCAATGAGAGTGATATGTTGCTGATGCTGGATTATGGGATTTACTATGAGTTTGTTCCTTTTGAGCAGGTTGACAACGAAAATGCCAGGACTCTTTTGCTGGATGAGGTGGAAACCGGCAAAAATTATGCGATGATCATCAGCACCAACGGAGGGCTCTGGCGATACATGATTGGCGATACCATCAAATTTACTTCCTTGCTGCCATTCAGAATTAAAATTACCGGGCGCACCAAAAATTTCATCAATGCCTTCGGTGAGGAAGTGATCATCGAAAATGCCGAAAAAGCGCTGGCCATCGCATGCGAAAAATGCAATGCCGTAATCTCAGATTATACGGCTGCACCCATCTATTTCAACAACAATAAAAGTGCTGCACATGAATGGCTCATCGAATTTGCAAGAAAGCCGTTGAATCTTGATGTTTTTACCGATGCTTTCGACAACGCACTAAAATCGTTGAATTCTGATTACGAAGCCAAACGTTATAAAAATATGGTTTTGGGGCCACCCGTTATTAAATCCCTGCCCGACCAAACCTTTTATAACTGGTTGAAAAAACGTGATAAACTTGGCGGACAGAACAAGGTACCACGCCTCTCGAACAATCGTAAATATGTGGACGAAATTTTAACAATGTTAAATACTTAAACGAAAAAACGCTGATTATGAAATTCTATGTAGTTTTTTACTCAATTATGTTTTTATTCTTCCCCGGAAACCCTTACGAAAAAGTTATGGATATTGAAGCCAAAGCCGGAAGGATAGCATTGGATGAAGCAAAAAATATCTACCTCATCGAGGATACCAAAATTTCGAGGTACAGCCCTGAAGGCAAACTCGATTTTTGGTACAGCAACAAATTCACCGCGGCTCTGGATAACATTGACATTTCGAACCCCGAAAAGATCTTGCTTTTTTACAGGCAGGATCAAAAAATTACCTTGCTCACCCAATATTTTAAAGTGATACCTGCACCACTTTTTCTGAAAGAAAAGGGATTTGAAAACATCACGGCAGCTTGTTCATCGGGCGATGACAACATCTGGATTTTTGATGAAAAAGGCCAAAGCCTTGTTAAAATAAGTAATCAGGGAGACTTTATAACCCAAAATAATGTGCTTTCAGAAAAAAATAATTCAGAAATTTCAGCTGCTTTTATGGTCAGCCATCAAGGTCAGATTTATCTTACAGACCCAAATTTGGGAATATTGGTTTTCGATCAGATTGGCGAATATCAAAAAACCATCCCGGTAAAGGGCATCCGGCATTTCAGAATCGAAAAGGACCATTTGATTTACACCCAAAATGATGAGGCCAAAATGTATGATCTGAATTCAGGAAACGAAAAAACCTATGCACTGCCCACGAGCTCTTTTGCTGTAGCTACCATCGATTTGCAGGGCAATAGCCTGACGGCTTATGTTGCAGGCCCGCAGAAAGTTGAGGTTTATAAAATGGCCGCTGTTGATAAGTAGTCCTGAATCATTCCTTTGTTTTTGAATTCTTTTCTAATTTAGCGGGCGCTTTTCTAACAGATCAAACTCAAATAAACATAAAAATGCATATCGCTATAGCTGGCAACATAGGCTCGGGTAAAACTACCCTGACATCACTCCTCGCCAAACATTTTAAGTGGGAGCCCAATTTCGAATCGGTTGACGACAATCCATACCTTCATAGTTTTTATGAGGATATGCGCCGCTGGTCTTTCAACCTCCAGATTTATTTTTTAAACAGCCGGTTTCGCCAGATCGTAACCATCCGCGAATCGGGGCAAAACGTAATTCAGGATCGCACCATCTATGAAGATGCATTTATTTTTGCCCCCAACCTTCACGAAATGAACCTGATGACCAGCCGTGATTTTGACAATTACCGCTCACTGTTTGAGTTGATGGTGAGTTTTATCCAACCCCCCGACATACTCATTTATCTTAGGGCAACAGTTCCCACACTTGTAAGTCAGATACAAAAACGAGGTCGTGAATATGAGGAATCCATTCGACTGGATTACCTCAAAAGCCTGAATGAACGTTATGAAAAATGGATTAACGAATATACAGATGGTAAAAAATTGATTGTGAATGTGGATAATCTGAATTTTGCAGATAAGCCCGAGGATTTGGGCGTTATCATCGACAAAATAAATGCAGAGCTGCATGGACTGTTTTAGTCTTTAAATTCAATACGATATTCCTCCAGGGTCCTTCGGACAATCTGAAATCATTTTTGTTTACTTTTTAGACAGGCAAAAAATAGTGTCCTTTGTGTCCCGCAGGGCGAAATTGTAAACCTTGTGGTAAAATAACAACCACGAAGTTCACAATGGAAAGCACGAAGTTCACAAGGTGTGAAATTTTGATTTTGGGGGAAATATTTAATAGTTAAAAAAACCCGGCCATCCAATTTTAAGGGATAGCCGGGTTTTATTGTAAGAAGAATTTTACGGGCTTATTCTTCTTCTTTATCAAGTTTTTGAAGCTTATCCAAACCGTTAATATTCATCGATTTCGAAAGTTTGGCTATCGATTTCAGGTCGATGTTGCCTTTGATGCTGATAAATCCGGCTTCGTCAGGCTGGTTGATGAGAAGCAGCAACTCCTTGATTTTATTGCCTTCTTTCCTGATCATAAACTTAACCATTTCGCTGCCTTCTTTTACAGTCATTAATTCTGTAAAATCTTTCAGTTTTACCGAATTCAGTTCACTTTTAAAGTCTTCCAACACATCAGCGTTGAGAGAGTCACTTGCGTCGTACATCAAAATTCTGATGTATTCCAAACCTGAAACCACTTCATTGATTTCCTGTACTTCGGCATCATCCGATTCCTGAGATATTTCAGCAAAAAGGCTGAAAAGTTCTTTGGTAACATGCACGGTGGTAAAGCCGTCTTTGGCGCCGTATTTTTCGAAAAGGGCGTCGGTTGGACTTTGTGCGTAGGCATTAAATGCCAGAGACACAAATGCAAACATTGCGATTGTTAAAACTACTTTCTTCATCATTTTAAAATTTAAGGTTTTACAATTATTGAGAACTTTGATAATTTGCTAAGGTTGTCAACGCCACTGCCCATTTTATTCATGTTGTGGTTGATTGTATTGATTTCGTTGCCAATTTTTACAAGCTCATTCACAGCAATGGTGCTTTTGCTGAATTTGGCTACTTCGCTGAGTGGTTCAGTACCTCTTACATATTTTTCCGACACATAGGCCAGAGCAATTTTTGTTTGCTCATAAGCAATTTTGGTGTTTTTTTCCGAATGGGATAAATTGCTGTGTAAGGTATTGGTTTTTTGATTTTGCATTTCGAAAACGAAAGTGAAAATGAATAAGATACTTGCGGCTATTCCGGTAGAATATATCCAAAAAATTCTGTTTCTGTAAAATGGAATCCGGGCGGCTGCATGAAGTTTTTCCAAAATTTTATCTTCCAGTTCATCAGCAGGTTTAATGCTGCTTTCATTTTTCAGACAGGTAAAAATTGAAGTATGTACTCTCAAATTTTCATCAACCCGTCCGGATGTAAAATAGGTTTTTAGTATTTTTTCCTCATCGAGCGAAGTTTCGCAGGCGTAATATTTTTCGAGCAGTATTTTAATTTCCGTTGTATTCATAATCGTGCATTTTTTTTAATTGGTCTCTTACAGCTTTGCGGGCTCTTGAAAGGTTTACTCTTATGGCGTTCAGGTTCATTTGAAGCACCTCACTGATTTCTTCATATTCCATTTCTTCGACGTCCCTCAACTGAATAATCATACGTTGCAGTTCAGGCAGTGAAGCGATGGCCAGGTGCGCCATTTCAACATCGTTTTTCAACTCAGTCATTTTATCAGGACTTTTATAGTCAACGGGTGCATTCCATTCATCAAGCCCCCCGGTTTGATAGGCTTTGGACTTAATTTTATCGAGACAAAGGTTTTTAGTAACAACCATTGCAAAAGCCTCCACACTGCGATATGCGGAAATCTCAGCCTGTTTGGACCAAAGTTTAACGAAGGCTTCTTGGACAACATCCTCTGCATCGGTCTCATTAAGGATTCTCCTGGCCAATCTGAACAGCTTATCCTTTACGGGCATCACCCTGTTAACAAATTCTTGTTTTGTCATTTGTGGGGAAGACGATTGTTTAATGAATTCATTACAAAAATAGAAGAATTGATCTTACATTTTCCGCATTATCAGCTCTAACGCCTTGTTTTTCAATAAATGATAAAAATTTCGATTCAAAATACCGTAGCACCCAATTTTAATTATTTTTGCACTCTTTAACAATTCGAAAATATTTAATAAACTAATAATCAAATTATTCATCAAAATTTACAATTATGCTAAAAGGACATCCTAAAGGGTTATTTGTTGCATTTTTTGCCAATATGGGCGAGCGTTTTGGTTTTTACACCATGATGGCAATTCTTGTGTTATTTCTTCAGGCGAAATTCGGATTGACGGAAGATGAGGCAGGAGATTACTACAGTTGGTTCTATTTCGGAATTTATGCTTTGGCGCTTGTTGGCGGTATTCTTGCTGATGCCACGCGCAAGTACAAGCTGGTTATCTTTCTCGGGATTATCATCATGTTTGCCGGCTATGCAGCCTTGTTTATGCCCGGTTTGTCGTTGACCCTTACTCTGATTGCACTGTTTACCATTGCCTTCGGTAACGGATTGTTCAAAGGTAACCTCCAGGCCGTTGTTGGCCAGTTGTACGATGATCCCAAATATTCCAAACTCCGGGATTCTGCCTTTATGCTGTTTTACATGGGTATAAATGTAGGAGCGTTTTTTGCTCCATTTGCAGCAACGGGTGTTCGAAACTGGTGGTTAGAGAAAAACGGATTTTTGCATGATGGAAGCCTTCCGGCTCAGTGTCATCAATTTTTGAAGGGAACAATGACAGATACTTCCAAATTCGCTGAATTAGCAAACAGTGTGAAAATTGATGGTACTACTGCTGGCGATTTAACAGCTTTTGCAAATCAATACCTCGAGATTTTTTCTAGAGGATACAATTACGCCTTCGGGATTGCTGCAGGAGCTATGCTGGTTTCATTGTTGGTATATATTTTCTTTAACAGCTATCTCCCCAATAAAGAAAAGCAGATTAGCACCGCAAAAACAGGCAATGAATCAGCAAAACCTTCAGGTTTGATTCCCGTGGTGGCTGCTTTGGTTGTTGGTGGTATGGTTGCTTTCCTGATTAGCCTTGTTAAAGATTTTACCACCGGGCTTGCTTTCGGATTGTTCGGAAGTTTTGTAACCTGGATTTTATTGGCCTCAACAAAGGAAGAGAAACCCAAAGTTTCAGCTTTGGTGCTCGTGTTTTTTGTGGTGGTGTTTTTCTGGATGTCATTCCATCAAAACGGGCTAACCCTTACTTTCTTCGCACGTGACTACACAGTAAAAGAAGTAGGATCATTCACCAATTTGTTTTTTACCCTACCTTCCATCCTTTCGGTGATTGCAGCCCTGGGTGGATTGTTCCTGTTGTTTGGCAAAAGTAACAGAATGATGAACAGGATTACCGGTGCAGCTATGGTACTTGTTGGCGGCGGTTTTGCTTATTATTTCACAACAACATTCAGTGCATCCAATGCCATTGCTCCTGAGGTATTCCAGTCATTCAACCCCTTATTTATTGTATTTCTTACACCACTGGTTATGGGAGCCTTTGCTTACATGAATAAAATTGGCAAAGAACCATCCACACCCAGAAAGATTGGTATCGGGATGATCATCGCTGCCATCGGTTTTCTTGTGGTTTTGGTTGGTTCCATTGGTCTGATTTCTCCTCACGAATTGAATGGCCAGCCAGTTCCGGATTCTTCAAGGGTTACACCCTATTGGTTGATCAGTAGTTACCTGACCCTCACCATTGCTGAACTTTTCCTCAGCCCGATGGGATTGTCGTTTGTTTCGAAGGTGGCACCACAGCGTTTCCAGGGTTTGATGCAGGGCGGCTGGCTTTTGGCTACTGCCGTTGGAAACAAATTGCTCTTTGTTGGCAGTACTTTCTGGGGTAAAATTGAATTGTGGCAGCTCTGGGCAATTTTTATTGCAGTGTGTATCCTTTCGGCAATATTTATCTTCTCGATAATGAGACGTTTGGAAAGAGTAACCAAATAATGATCGGCTTAACAAGCTCTTAAAAAAGAGTTTTCAGGAAATAATGTTTAAGAAAGGTTGCCACACGGCAGCCTTTCTTATTTTTGCCGCATGGAATATCCCTGGGGACATACGCGCCGATTTAATGCTTACGCCCAATACTTCGAAAAGGAATTTGGTGCCCGGGTACAAAAGGTAACCATCGATGCCGGTTTTACATGCCCCAACCGAGATGGAACAAAAGGACACGGCGGTTGCACGTATTGCAATAACGAAGCTTTTAATCCTTCGTATTGCTCACCGGAAAAAACAATAAAACAACAAATTTCAGAGGGCATCGAATTTCACAAAAACCGCTACCGAAGAGCTGAAAAATTCCTTGCCTATTTTCAGGCCTATTCAAATACTTACGATTCTCTTGAAAATTTAAAACGCAGGTACGACCAGGCTCTGGAGATAGAAAATGTGGTGGGGCTGGTTATCGGTACACGGCCCGATTGTATTGATGAAGAAAAGTTGAGGTATTTTTCCGATATAGCAAAAACACATTATGTAATTATCGAATACGGCCTGGAATCGTGCTATGATGAAAGCCTTGTGAAGATAAACCGGGGGCATACTTTTCAGGAATCTAAAGATGCACTCGAACTCACTGCTTCATTTGGGTTGAAAACCGGAGCCCACATCATCTTTGGCCTGCCCGGCGAAACAAAGCAAATGATGATTACTGAAGCCGCGATTTTATCCAAATTACCTCTCACCACCTTAAAATTGCATCAACTTCAAATTGTGAAGGATACCAAAATGGCAAAAGAATTTATTGCTGATCCCGGGCAGTTCACATTTTTAGGCCTGGAGGAGTACATTGATTTGGTAATCCATTTTATTGAAAATCTTTCCCCGACCATTGTTATTGAACGCTTTGCCGGTGAGGTGCCACCACGTTTTTTGGCAGGTCCCAATTGGGGTGTTCTAAGATATGATCAGATTTTACAAAAAATTGAAAAAATGCTCATCAAACGTAATAGCTGGCAGGGAAAAGCGTTTATCGAACCTTGAACTGATACGGCTTTATTGAAGTTGTAAGTTAAAAGATTAACTTTGCAGCAAATTATTAAACATCAACTTACTATTTTAAAAACTAAATTATTAATTATTATGCTTAGAAAACTACAATTGATCGTATTGCTTATGGCCATGTCTATGGTAACATTTGCACAAGTTAGTGATGACTTTGAGGGTTACAATGCCGGGGAACAACTCGTTTCGCAAGCTGTTGCTCAAGGTCTTGAATATTGGACAACCTGGAGTGAGACTCCGGGTAGTGCGGAAGATCCTATGATATCTTCTGATTTTGGATCAAATTCTGTCGTTATTGCAGGAACCAATGATGCTGTTCTTCTACTTGGAGATAAAACCGTTGGTGTTCATAACCTGGAATTTGACGTTTACGTTCCAACAGGATTTTTTGGATACTTCAATGTTTTGCAGGCATTTGCCGGTGCAAACAGTGAGTGGGGTATGCAAGCCTTTTTGGATGCTAATGGTAATGCTACTGTTGATGCCGGTGGCGAAGGTGCCGGGGCATTCACATATAGCTACGATACTTGGTTCACAGTAAAAATGAACATTGACCTTGATAGCGACTTTGCTGAAATGTGGGTGGATGGCACTAGCATTATTACCTGGGTATGGAGTGGTGGATCATTTGGTACAGGAACCCTGAACCAAATTGGTGCTGTAAACTTATATGCCTGGGCTGATAATGGAACTCCCGGTGCTCACTTCGATAACATCTCTTTCGAGCCTGTTACTTCCGTTGACCTCCTTGAAGATTTCGAAAGCTATACAGCAGGAGGAAAACTTGTTCAGCAGGCGCTTGCTCAGGGACTGGATTACTGGACATGCTGGAGTGGTGATGGCGGTGCCGGTGGTGCTGAAGACGGAACTGTTTCAACCGAGCAAACTTTCACAGGCGACAATTCAGTAATGTGCGATGGCACAAACGACTTTGTAATGCTATTCGGCGATAAAACTGCGGGTAAATATTCAGTTGATTTTTACATGTATATTCCTTCAGGATTTGTTGGCTATTATAATGTACTTCAAAGTTGGGGACCTGGTGGTGCCGGAGCAACCTGGGGACTTGAAATTTATTTCAACCCCGGTGGAATTGCAGAACTTACTGCAGCAAACACAACACCTTATGAAACCTTCAACTACCCCTACGATACATGGTTCCACATGGAAAACATTATCAACCTTAACATCGATGAAGCCACACTGCTTGTTGACGGAACCGAAGTTGCTACATGGGAATGGAGTCTTGGCGCATCAGGTGGTGGAATCAACCAACTGGCTGCCATGGATATTTATGCTGCTGCAACCAATGGAACACCTAAATTCTACATCGACGACATTCAGCTTATCGAGCTCGAGCCGGCCATTGGCCCGGCTAATATCGCTGTTGCCCCTGCATCATTCGATGTTTCTCTCAACCCCGGTGGTTCCTCAATCGAAACTTTGACCATTTCAAATACAGGAATTGCAAACCTTGAATGGGATGTTTTCCCAAGCTTTACTATGGGCAAAGCTGAATCTGCTCATGAAAAAACCATTGTTGATTACAGTT
>JAIOZV010000136.1 GCA_021740425.1 Bacteroidales bacterium
ACTGCTTGCATACAAAACCCTTCTTAGTGGTCCCGGTTATGGACCCGGGAATGATTTTACCATCAAATTCTGGGATGAAAGTGAAGGTATGGAAGTTACCGATTTCACCTATGAATTTATTGACCCATACGGACAAGGATTGTATATGGGTGATGTTTTCCCCTTGGAAGATAACGTATTTACTCTGGCTAATTTAAACTTCACATCAGTTGTACCTTATGTACCTTCATTTAATATTTACCAGGATGATATGTTGATTGCTGAGGGTGTTGACGGCACAACTTTCATGGTTGATGGCCTGGATAACGGTACAGAATACTGTTTCTATGTTACACAAAATATGGAAGATCTTTCCGAATCTGATGCATCTAATGTTTTATGTGCTACACCATTTTCAGAATGCGAGGATGTAGTTATCAATCTATGGCCGGTTGCTCCTGCCGATGTATGTTTTGGTACCCCTGTTGATATTGATTTTTCAGGAGTTGAAATTTTAAATGCTGCTTCTTATCTATATTCTGTAGATCCTGATGAAGCCGGATCCTTTGATGGAGATTTCTTCCTTTTGGATGATATGTATGTTGGTGTGGTTACCATTACTCTCAACGCCTATGCTACTCCTCCATGTATGGATGCTTCTGCCAGCCTTTCATTTGAAGTTTATCCATTGCCAGTGTTTGATTGCCCGGCTTACGGCCCCTTCTGTGAAGGTGACGAAAATATTATGTTCATGGAAGACGGTGATTTCTTCTATGGTGGTAATCTCATTGACGGATGGAATCCTTCAGTAGTTGGAACATTTACAATTACGTATGTTTACACTGATCCTGACACAGGATGCAGTGACGAATGTATGTTCGATATTGTTGTAAATCCTGCACCTGTTGCCGAATGTCCGGAATATGCGCCGATTTGTGTTGGCTTTGGATTTGAGTTCCCGATAGTTGAAAATTGGGTTTATACAAATTCCGTTGGAGAAACAGTTATTGGTATTGATGCAGATGTGCCCGGAAATTTTGAATTTACGCTCACCGTAACCAACGAATTTGATTGTTCAGCTTCATGTCCTTTTGAAATTTTGGTAAATCCTGCACCTGTAGTTGAATGTCCTGATGATATTGTTGTTTGTGTGCTTGAAGACTTTGAATTGACAGGTGCAACTCCTGAAGGTGGAACATATAGTGGTGATGGCGTTGAAAACGGCTGGTTCTTTACCATAGTAGCCGGCTTGGGCGATCATACTATTACTTATACCTACATGGATGATGTAACCGGATGTGAAAACTTCTGTACATTTATCGTTACAGTGAATGACCTTCCTGCACCTGTATGTCCTCCGGGATTTGAGGTGTGTGTAAATGGAGACCCGGTTGATCTTGAAGGCGCATCGCCCGAAGGTGGTACTTATGGTGGCGTAGGTGTTTATGAAGGTGTATTTTACCCGGATTCAGCAGGTGTTGGTTATCATGAATTGTACTACAGCTATACCGATCCTGAAACACTTTGTACAGGTTTTTGTGTAATTGGAGTTGATGTTTATCCACTTCCCGAAGTTACCTGCCCGGAAGACATGGTTTATCTTTTAGATGAACTTCCTGTAACCCTTGAAGGTGCAGAACCAATTGGAGGAACTTACAGTGGTGAAGGCGTTGAAGAAGGTGTTTTCTTCGTTGAAGAAGAAGGTTTTTATGAAATTACATACACATACACGGATATAGAAACAGGATGCACAAACAGTTGCATGTTTATAATTACAGTTAATGATGAGCCTCCCGTATGCGAGGATGCTGTTATTAACTTCTTCCCCGAATTCCAGGAAGATGTTTGTGCAGGTACTGAACTGGTTATTGATTTTTCAGGTGTTGAAATCCTCAATGCCATAAATGTTATGTGGTCAGTTGATCCTGAAGATGCAGGTGAATATGATGGAACAGATTTCGTTCTGAATACCGACTATGTGGGCGAAGTTACTTTAGCACTGTTTGCTGAAGCCCAGGCACCTTGTGCCAATGCTGAGGCATCACTCACATTTATGGTAAATCCGTTACCATATATCGAAGTTGAATTGTCTGCAACTGAAGTATGTCTGGGCGAATCCGTTACTGCTACAGTTAATGGGCCTGCTGATGGTGCTTATCCATACTTGGTTAGTTATACCATCAATGATATGCCTTTCGAGATTGAAATGCCGGAAGCTTTCGGAGAACTCGAACTTCTTGAAATGACACCGGGAACTTACGAAGGTGTATTGGTTAGCATCGTTGATAATAAGGGTTGTATGGCCATGCCCAACGAAGTATTTACGGTTGTGGTTTATTCGCTGCCCACTATTGAAGTTGAATTGTCAGCAACTGAAGTATGTTTGGGCGAATCCGTTACTGCAACAGTAAATGGACCTGTCGATGGTGCTTATCCATATCTGGTTACTTATACCATCGATGGTACGCCATACGAGATTGAAATGCTGGAAGCTTTCGGAGAACTCGAACTTCTTGAGATGACACCGGGAACTTACGAAGGTGTATTGGTTAGCATCGTTGATAATAACGGTTGTATGTCCATGCCAAACGAAGTATTTACAGTTGTGGTTAATCCCTTACCTGAATTTGATTGTCCAGTTTATGGACCATTCTGTCTTGGTGATGAAGAAGAAATGTTTGAAGAAACGGGAGATTTTTACTTTGACGGAGCACAAATCTTCGGATGGACACCTGATATGGCCGATACATTCACGATCACCTACGTTTACACTGATCTCGTAACCGGATGTAGTGATGAATGTACGTTTGATATCGTTGTAAATGAACTCCCATACCTCGAACTTTCACTTTCAGCTTCAGAAATTTGCCTTGGCGAAACTGTTAATGGATCGATTACCGGCCCTGAAGATGGTGAATACCCATACGTAGTTGAATATTCAATTAATGGTGTTCCAATGACGGATCAAATTTTAAGCCCCGTAACTGTCCTGCCCTTAACTCCTGATATGGCCGGTGTTTATACACTTGAAGTATTGAGCGTTGTTGATAATAATGGCTGTATTGCAATGGAGGTTGCCGGTGTTGAACTAATTGTTCTTCCACTCACCGAAATCACACTGCAACCCGTAAGCTTAGAAGTTGAATTTAGTATGCCTGCTGAATTTTCTGTTGAGGCTGATAATGCAACAGGTTACCAGTGGTATCATAACGATATGATGATTGCTGATGCAACTGATGCTACTTATTCCATTGCAAGTGCAATGCCCGAAGATGCAGGTACTTATTACTGTGTAGTGATGGGAGATTGCGATGATGTAACATCTGAAGTTGTTACTCTTGCTGTACTTCCCTGGACTCAAACTATCGACCTGCTTGGTGCTATTAATGGCTTCTCAACATATCTTGATGTAATTGAGGATGATGTTGCTACCATATTTAATCCAATCGTTGCAAATGTTCAGGTTGTTGACTTTGTAAGTCCTTTCTTTACCTGGGTTCCAAATGGTCTTGACTATACTCTCAATGAAGAAAAAGGTGCTTTGGTGCAGCTTTCCGGTGGTTATCCAACAAGTATTGATGTTATGGGTTACCCAACCCTTGGAAATTCCCTCGACTTACCCGGAGGCGTTACCAATTACCTGCCTGTTTGGTCACAAAATGTTGTACTTGCTGACGATGTATTTGGCCCGATCAGTGATGATATTTATGCTGTATTCAGTCAGGATTATTCAGGATATTGGTTCCCAATGTACAACCTTTATACATTGGAATACCTTGTTCCGGGAAGTAGCTACATTGTATTGCTTAATAACGATGCAACCGTTAGCTTCGATGTTCCCGCAGTTGATGCAGCTCCCGGATATGCTGACATACCCGGAAATGTTACCACATGGAATGATGTAACACTTACTGCTTCACAACATAATATTGTTATTACTGCTGATGCTATGTCACAACTTGAAGTTGATGACGTAATTGGTGCTTTTAACGAATATGGCCAAATTACCGGTATGGTTGAAATCAATAGCCTCAGGGATAATACCATGCTAAGAACCTATGGTGATAATCCGTTTACTCAGCGTAACGAAGGTTTTGTTGATGGTGATATTATGACCATTAAAGTATGGCGCAATGGTGAAGAAATGATAGCCGATGCTACATTTGATGCTAATATGCCAAATGATAACGTTTTTGCTAAAAATGGTATTTCAACCATTACAAATCTTAAACTTGGTATCACTTCTATCAACGATCTTACCTCCGGTCTAACTGCAAGCCTGTATCCAAATCCGGCTACCGATGTAGTGAATGTTTCAACAAACTTTGAAATTAAAAATCTGAAGGTTGTTAACTATGTAGGCCAGGTTGTTTTCGATCAGAATGTTGAACAAATGAACTTCCAAATTAACACCTCCAATTATGTTTCAGGAATGTACTTTGTACAGATTGAAACCAATGATGGTGCTGTTATTACAAAAAGACTTACTGTTAAATAATTAGCGTAAGCAAAATACCTTTTGAAAGGGGCTTTCTTTGAAAGCCCCTTTTTTGTTTGCAGTTTTTAATGGGCATGCTGGCAGATTTTTGTCCTAATTTTCAATTTGAAGAAACATCAGCAATTTTGTTATTATTTTATGTATAATTTTGTTGTGTTCATCTTATGCTCACTTTATTATGAAAAAACTCTTGTTGTTTTCTATTCTAATGATAAGCCTCTCTTTAGAAGGTCAGGAGAATTTTAATAAGTTGTTTTTAAAGTATGACAGCATAAATGAAGGTTTTAAACAACATAAGGATACAGCTCTCATCAATACCTGGCTTAATCTTATGATTACCAACTCATATCTTCAGCAGTTGTCCCGAACCGATTCGATGATAAAAAATGTCTTGAAAAAGGATTCTCCTTCCGACACTTTGATTGGCAGGTTAAAAAACTACCTTGATCTTGAAAAGTCAGCAAAGGCCGGGTTATTATCCAAGCTTGAAAGCACTCAGCATGAAATAAAATTTTTTAAAAATTTGACATACTTTTCTCTTTCTATGGCTGCTATATTTTTGATTTTCCTTCTGATTCTCATTTCATTGCATAAGAGCGTTGTTAAGGATAAATCCCAAAAAGAAACCGAACTCAGGAAGTATTATACTGAGCTTAAGGTTGCAGGAAGTGAAATTGAAGAAGCCTTGAAAACACAAAACCTTTTGGCTTCTGAGATTAATAGAATAAAAAGTGAATTTCAAGAAGAAATAGAAGCTTTCGGAAAGGTTAACAGGGATTTGGAGGACGAAAAACTGATGTTGGAAAACCAAATCATAGAAGTTAAAAAGGCATGGGAGTCGGAAGTTATGAAGCGAAAGGAATTTGAAAATTATGACAAAAATAACATCCCGTCCGAAGCTTCCAAAGTAAATGATGAATTGGTGGAGCAGCTGAGCGCACGGCTCAACCAACGTGATATTGAGTTGCAGGAGATGAAAATGAAATTGGAAAAAAATGAATCGAATGACAAAATTCTCCTGCAGCTAAAATCACGTATCGATAGGCTAAATCGGGATTTAAAGTTGGAAAATGAAGCCAGAAATGTGGCAGAAAAAGAACTTGTATTGTTAATTGAAAAAATAAATGAGATTTCTAAAAGTTATTCATCTTAAAATTTAATTTATGAAAACTACTATTCTGCTTTCTTTATTTTTTTTGTCGAACTATGTTTTTTCGCAGGAAATAAATAAAAATATCAATGATGAAAAGTCGGGTACTCAGATTTTAATTGGTGATTGTGACGAGAATGGCTTGAAATCTGATGTTTTTAAAGGTTTTTACGAATCTGGTTATGTGGATTACACCCCTCTTGCCGATGTGATTAAAAAACTTTCGAAGCAAAAAAATGGAGTTGAAATTACGGTAGTAATGGGTTCCTGGTGCGACGACAGCCAGGTGCAGGTTCCGAGATTTTATAAAATTCTTGATGAAATGGGATTTAAAAAATCGAATGTTAATCTTATTTGTGTAGATACTAATAAAAATGCAGGGGATACCGATATTTCAGGATTGGATATTCAAAGGGTGCCTACATTTATTTTCTATAAAAAAGAGCGTGAAATCGGGCGCATTGTGGAATCCCCAAATTCCTCACTCGAAAAAGATATGTTATTGATTTTTACCATGGGACTATAAGCAGGATTTATGGAGATTTTTACAACTATTGCTGATACTCAATCCTATCTTAAAAAATTGACTCAACAAGGTAAAAGTGTTGGTTTTGTTCCAACAATGGGGGCTTTGCATCGGGGTCACATTTCGCTTCTACAGCAGGCAAACCTTGAAAATGATATCGTTGCTTGCAGTATTTTTGTTAATCCTATTCAATTTAACAAGCAGGAAGATTTATTGAAATACCCCAGAACCTTGAATGAGGATATTGCCAAATTAAAAGAAGTTGCGTGTGATGTATTGTTTGCCCCTTCAGTAGATGAAATGTACCCTGAACCTGCTCTCGAACGGTTCGATTTTGGGCACCTCGATAAAGTAATGGAGGGAAAGCACCGACCCGGGCATTTTAATGGTGTAGCGATTGTTGTAAAAAAATTATTTGAAATTGTTAATCCAAACCGTGCATATTTTGGTTTAAAGGACTTTCAACAATTGAAAATCATTCAAACAATGGTGAGCACCCTGAAATTGAATGTTCAAATAGTTCCATGTCCCACCTTACGCGAGAACGATGGCCTTGCAATGAGTTCCAGAAATATCAGGTTGTCAAAGCATGAAAGATCCGTTGCACCCGCAATCTATCGGGTTTTGAATGGGATCAAGGAAAAAGCAGGCCGGATTTCACCGAAAAATGCTGAGGAGTGGGGAATTAGCCAGTTAAACAAATTTGACGGAATGAATGTTGAATATCTTTCCATTGTAGGTGCTGACGATCTGCTGCCGATTTCGGAATGGGATGAAAAGAAAAGTGTGGTAGTATGCACCGCCGTTAACTTAGGAGCAGTCAGGCTGATCGATAATCTTATTTTAAATCATCATATTGAAGAATAAATGAATATAGAAATTTTAAAATCAAAAATACACAGAGCCGTCATTACCGAGGCAAACCTCAACTATATTGGAAGTATTGCCATTGATGAGGATTTGATGGAAGCCGCAAATCTCATCGAAAACGAAAAAGTGAGTATTTTCAATATTTCAAATGGCGAAAGGCTCGATACTTATGTTATAAAAGGCGACCGGGGCACCGGCGTAATATCTCTTAATGGTGCCGCCGCCAGAAAAGCTCAAACCGGAGATTTGGTAATCATTGTTTCGTTTGCATCCATGGATTTTGAGGATGCCAGGAATTTTAAACCGGCGATAATTTTCCCTGATCAAAATAATAAATTGTAAAAGGCTTTGAATAAAAAAATCCTTTCAGCATTAAAAATATCGTTTTTTCTATCGATAGGAATATTCTTTATTTGGATATTTCTGCGACAACTGACTCCTGCTCAAAAACTGGAAATCTGGGAGTCGTTTATTCATGCAAATTTTGCATGGCTTGGTGTGGCACTTGCCATAGGTTTTTTTAGCCATTTGGTAAGAGCCATGAGATGGAGAATGCTTCTTGAGCCTATTGGATATCGGCCCGGGCTGGTAAATACCTTTCTTGCAGTTATGATAGGTTATTTTGCCAATATGGCTCTTCCGAGATTGGGGGAGGTTACGCGCTGCGGCGTTTTGCACAGATACGAAAAAATCCCAATGAATAAATCCATTGGAACCGTTATCGTCGAAAGAAGTATCGATATGGTAGTGTTTGTAACCTTGTTTTTTATAAACTTTGTCATCTTTTTTGATAAGCTCGAAAGTTATGTGGATGATAAAGTATTTACACCGCTTAGTCAAAAATTCCGCTACCTGGAGGATTCGTCATTTTACCTCACAGTTTTGATATCTGTCTTTGCTTTGATGACAATATTGTTTTTTTTGTTTAGAAACAAATTCAAAGGGAATAGTTTTTATATTAAAGTAAGGGAATTGCTGCTTGGTTTTTGGCATGGCCTGCGTTCGGTTACCCGGATTAAAAATCCGCTGGCCTTTATTTTCCAATCCATCCTAATTTGGATTCTTTATTTTTTAATGATTTATGTCTGTATTTTCACTTTAACTGAAACCAGCCACCTTGGTATTGGAGCGGGATTGTCAATGCTGATTTTCGGATCGATCGGAATTATGATTGTTCAGGGAGGTATAGGTATTTATCCGGTAATAATCGCTGAAACACTTGCAATTTACGGAATACAAAATACTACGGGTTATGCTTTGGGATGGCTTACCTGGACTGCCCAAACCATTCTGATTGTTTTTGTAGGCATCATCTCATTAATTGTTTTACCCATAATAAATAGAAAAGTAATCAATGGATAAGTTAAAACCCGTACAATCCAAAATATTAGATAACAGCGATGAACTCAATCATCACCTGGCATATTGGAAATTTAAGGATTTAAAAATTGTTTTTACCAACGGATGTTTCGATATCCTTCACCAGGGGCATATCGATTACCTGGCCAAAGCTGCCAGTCTGGGGAATATTTTAATTGTTGGGTTAAACACAGATGATTCTGTAAGTCGAATTAAGGGCTCTTCGCGGCCGGTTCAAAATCAGTTATCAAGAGCCATGATACTTGCCGCCCTTCAATTTGTAAATGCTGTTGTTCTTTTTGATGAGGATACTCCCTATAATTTAATTCAGAGTGTCCAGCCTGATTTTCTTGTTAAGGGAAGCGATTATAAGGCTGAGGATATAGTAGGTTTTGATGTGGTTTCAGCAAAAGGTGGCGAAGTTGTAACCATCGATTTTCTTGAAGGACATTCAACAACAGGGATAATTCAGCGTATCATGAATTTGTAAAACAAAAAAGATCAGTGGCAAAAATCAAATCTTCCTATTTCTGTCAGAATTGTGGCCAAAATTCACCAAAATGGATTGGGAAGTGCCCGGCATGTGGCGAGTGGAATACTTTTGTTGAAGAAATCGTACAATCAGCAGCATCCCTCCGGGGAACCTCCATTGGTCTGGAATCTAAAAAAAGTCTGCCCAAAAAATTACTTGAGGTAGAATTTGAAAACGAAAACAGGATCGACACAGGAAGTGGTGAATTGAACCGTGTTCTGGGAGGTGGCCTGGTGCTTGGCTCCCTTGTGTTGATAGGCGGAGAACCCGGCATCGGGAAATCTACCCTTATGTTGCAGATTGCATTAAAAATGAAACATCTCAGTGTGCTTTATATTTCGGGTGAGGAGAGCGAACAACAAATAAAAATGCGAGCTACCCGCCTGGGCGAAGATAAAGCCGAGACCTACATTCTAACCGAAACATCCACACAAGTAATATTTAAGCACCTCGAAAAATTACAGGCTCAGATTATTGTTGTCGATTCCATTCAAACCCTGCACACCGAAACCATCGAATCGTCTGCCGGAAGCATTTCTCAAATTCGCGAATGTGCCAACGAATTGCAGCAATATGCCAAACTTACCAATACACCGGTTTTCCTTATCGGACATATTACTAAGGATGGAAATCTTGCCGGGCCCAAAATTCTGGAGCACATGGTGGATGCCGTTTTGCAGTTTGAAGGCGACAGGAATTATGGATACCGGATTCTGCGATCAGTAAAAAATCGCTTTGGATCAACCTCGGAACTGGGAATTTTCGAAATGCAAAGCAGTGGTTTGCGCGAAGTGCTCAATCCATCGGAACTACTCATCACACAGCGCGATGAGAATTTCAGCGGAATTACCATTGCAGCCACTGTCGAAGGTATGCGCCCCATGCTCATCGAAATACAAGCATTGGTTAGTTCGGCAGCTTACGGGGTTCCGCAACGCTCAACAACCGGATTCGATTCGCGCAGGTTAAATATGTTACTGGCGGTATTGGAAAAACGCCATGGGTTTAAACTTTCATCAAAGGATGTTTTCCTCAATGTGGCCGGCGGAATAAGGGTTGACGATCCCGCAGTTGATCTTGCTGTTGTTGCTGCCGTACTTTCTTCAAACGAAGATATGCCCGTTAATCCAAAAGTTTGTTTTGCTGCGGAAGTAGGCCTCTCCGGAGAAATACGGGCAGTAAATAAAGTGGAACAACGCATTAGTGAGGCTTCAAAACTGGGTTTCGAAAAAATGTTTATTTCAATGCACAGTTTCAAAGGTCTGTCGCAAAAGAATTATCCCATCGAATTAATCCCCGTTTCACGAATCGAACAGGTTTTTAGCAATCTATTCGGTTAGATTTTCGGCACTATACAAATTGTCTTTCCTTTAGTACCGATATCGGCATCTCCCCCAATTCTAATGTCCACTTGAAATTTACATTTTTTCATGGTGGGTTCTTAAATTAATTGCTTTTATCAGGCAAAATGATATCAAATTTGTGTGTGCTAAATTTATATTATTTCTATTTTTGATGTGAAAATTTATTTCTTCACTTCAATCCCAGATTACTATGAAAAATTTCACTTTGCTTTTATCAGCAATCCTTTTGAGCCTCTCATTGCTGGCTCAGTCCCTTGACTCGCCGACAGGCGGTACTATGGGCATCAACTACCAAACCGTCATCCGCGATGGCGATGGCAACATCCTGCCGGATACGCAGGTTTCCTTTGTAATGACCATCCTGTCCGGTGATCCGGACGGTGAAGTTGTTTACCGGGAAATCCACAATGCCACCACCAACGCATTTGGCCTCGTGAACCTCGTGATCGGCAGCGGCACCCCGCAAAACGGAAATTTTGCCACCATAGCCTGGGGCAAAAACAGCCATTATTTGGAAACCGCCATCGATGGAGATGGCAGCGGAAATTACGTGGTGATGGGCACCACACAATTTTTAAGTGTGCCCTATGCCAATTACTCCGGATCCACCAGCGGCATCCTTTCCATGACTACCCCAGAGCGAAATGCCCTGGAAAACCCACACGCAGGTATGCAGATTTACAACTCCACCACCAACTGCCTTAACTATTACAACGGCAGCGAGTGGTACGAAACCTGCGGAACGCTGGTAGTGAATCTTCCGCCAGATGAACCGGTTTACAGCTCTCCTGCAAACGGAGCCATAGACAAGCCACTCGATGTTTATTTCTTCTGGACATGCGCCGATCCTGAAGGCGATCCAATGACCTATGACTTTTACTTTGGACACACCAATCCCCCTGCTTTACGGCACAATACCAATGCAACTTCAGTAGGTGAAACCAACCTCGACCATTCTTCCACTTATTACTGGAAAGTGGTGGCAAAGGACGACCACGAAAACGCCACTGAAGGCCCGGTATGGAGTTTTAGTACCATAATTTGCGATCCTCCCACACCCTGGGCAGGCGAAGATGCTGAGATTTGCGGAACTATTGGCTACCAGATTGAAGGTGCCACCGGCGGCCCGGGAGTTTATGAAGTATTATGGACAACCGGCGGCGATGGCACTTTCAGCAATCCTGCCACCGAAAACCCGTTTTACACGCCCGGTACGGTGGATATTAACAACGGGGATGTTACACTAATCCTTACCAGCTTCGCCACCGAGCCCTGTCCCCCGTTTGAAGGACAGGATGAAATGCTCCTTACCATTATACAGGAACCAACAGTGGACATTGGCTTCGACCTTGAAGTTTGTGGCGAACCCTTTGTTCAGCTTTATGCTACAGCCCATAATTTTGAGCAAATCCATTGGATTACCAGTGGCACAGGCATTTTTACAGACGAAAAT